>JAFGXT010000177.1 GCA_016936495.1 Victivallales bacterium | reverse complement strand
GGAAAACTTCATGCACGGTTTGGTCGGTGAGGTGAAGCTGATGAAGCGCAACTCGTTGCGTTTCAGGAGCTTCACTTTAATCGAACTTCTCGTGGTTATAGTTATCATAACAATTCTTGCCAGTTTACTGTTGCCATCTTTAAACAACGCCAGAAGTACAGCCAAAGAGATTTCCTGTGTAAATCAAATTGGGCAGTTGATGAAGGCGGGGTTACTTTACGCAGAGGATTATAACAGTAGGATTCCGTATGCCTCTTATATTAGCGGCAACGCGGCATGGTACGAACCATGGGGGACACTTTTTGCCGGCTGCGACTCTTTGCGAGGGGGAACCTACACTTCGTATATTACCAAAAAAAGTCTTCTTTGTCCGGAGATCAAAAAGAATTCAAACACCAACAGTGCGTTCTATGATATTTATGGGATGTGGGCCATTGGTCAATATTCCAGTGATAGAAATGCTGTTCGCACAAAATTTGTCGGCAATATTTATTATAACGATCCTAAAGGTGGAATTGGATTTTTCCTTCCAAAGGCAAGAAACCCGTCATCAACTATTTTATTTGCCGATACAGTTCGAGCTACAGGAACCTATCAAGGACGTTCCTGTTGGGGATTCGCGGTTTATTCTTACTTAGTCACGGGTTCTAACAGAACAGGAATATACTTTTCCCATAAGAAACAAGGATCTTTCGCTTATCTTGATGGACATGCGTCTTCTGAAAGTTATAAAACTCTTTTTGAACACCCCATGGCGTATCGCGGAGTGATTGTTGGAGCAGGCTACAAACAGTTGTATGGACCATAACTCTTATTATCAGAAATACATAGCTTTATCTGACACGGAAGAACTAACCTGAATGGTGAGAGAACAGTTTTAATTAGATAATTACAAGGGATTAATAAGATGTACCGTTTATATAAAAATACCATATTGATCAGTTGCCTCTTTATAAGTTTGGTATCGGCTTCTGCTGGTTTGTCTCCCGATATTAAGATAAACCGTAATGGAAAACTCAAAATAGGCAATGCCACTTTTGAAATATTACTTTTCAACAATGCAATGCGATCCTACAGTAACTGGATATTCAAAGAAGCGAAGATCTCCGGGCTTGATTATCAGGCAAAATTCAAGGTTGACGGTATTAATGGAACATATAAGCAAACACTTACAGACAAAAGTGACCATGGCTTTAAACTGAATGCCGACATATGCTTCAGTAAAACATATAAAAGTAAACGTCTTTGCGGGGTAATTACTATTCCTTCGAAATATCGTAGTATAAAAGTCAATGGTAAAACGGTAGATTTGCCTGAAGAACCTACAACTAAAACCATATCCACTCATTCTGCTCCAGTGACGGTGGAAATTGATTTGGCACCGGGTAAACGCTTAATTATAAAAAGTGAAAGAGGATTCAATATTAGTGATCGGCGACCTTATAAGCAGAACTTTTTCAGCTTGAATTTTTCGTTCACTCCGGGGAATGGTTCTCTTGATGAGTGTAATTTTCAAATTCAGATTGATTACATAAATGCAAACATGGTGCCATTGGATATCTCATCCGCAGTCAACCGTTCTTTTTGTGATGACGAAAATGGTTCCGGTTGGACCGGACAGGGATCGGACAACGATTTGAGTTCAATTAAATCAGGCGACCTTAAGAAAGGTGCATTCCATTTCAATATTCTTCCCCCGAGAGATAAAAGCGCGATTGTCATTGGCAGCTCCAGCAGTAACAAATTCCCGGTTTCCACTGAGATTACCGTTCCTGAGAATTTACGTGGTCGCGGTATAAACTTGCTACATGCCTGCGCATGGCCTCCGCTTGGCGGAGAAGAGTTTGGAAATATTGAGATTATTTATTACGACGGCTCCAGTCAAACTATCCCTATCCGTTATCTGCAGGACTGCGGGAATTAGTGGGCACCCCAGGATCGTCCAAACGCTCAGGTGGTATATCGGGTCGAGCGAACTCAAAACGCTGTGGGACTATACGGTTCAAGTTTTGAATTGGAAAAAGACAATCCCAAGACTATACGCTTTAATAATAAAAGCAACAAAAGTGTATGGATGATAGGGGGAGTGTCACTGTCAGACATCCCTGTTCTATCTAACTTCAAAGGGAAACCCAATATACGGATAGAAGCGGGCAAGGATTGGATTCCCGCCGAATTTAAACAGGATATCATTGCGGGAAGTCCTTTGGATTTTTCGTGGATTGCTGATGCGCCAGCGGGGAAGTATGGTTTTGTTATTGCCGATAGCAATGGAAGATTGTCTTTTGAACATGCTCGCGATAAACACATTCGTCTTTTTGGCGCCAATTTGTGCTTTTCCGCCAATTTCCTGTCGAAAGAAGAATGCAAACGTCTTGCCGTTTCACTTCGACGCCAAGGTTATAACGCTGTAAGGTTGCACCATTTTGACAGCGATCTGCTAATTAATCCATCTGATGACTCTATCAATTTCAACCCGGATAAACTGGATCAGTTTGATTATCTGATCGCCGCACTGAAAGAACAAGGAATCTATATCACTTTCGACCTGATCTCCAATAGAAAAGTGCGGCGAGGGAAAAAATTCCCTAATGATACTTTGAAAACATTGGTGCCATTTTCTCAAGACGCTATGGATAGTTGGAAAGAGTTCGCCAGAAAACTCATTACTCACCGTAATCCATACACCAATCTGACTTACGCAGAGGAACCAGCTATTTTTTGCGTGGTGCTGTTGAATGAAAACAGCCAGTGTGTAAATTGGAATCCGGGAGCAGGACGCAAGATATTTGAAAAATGGAAACAGGACAACAACGTTCCAAATGTTATTGCGGATGCTTCCGACACACATTTTAGAAAATTTCTTACTGAAATTGAGGTGACCGCCTTGAAAGAGGAAATTCGTTTTGTTAAAGAAGAACTGAAACTTAAGAGTCTTATCAGTTCTTTGAACTACGGTAATTGTCCGGAATTGACTATTCCAAGGGAGCTTCTTGATATAGTAGATAATCACGGTTACTTTGATCATCCGGCATTTCCTGAACGCAAATGGCAATTGCCAATAGCCCATACTCAAGCTAATCCTATTGGAACAATGGCAGGTATTCCGTCTTATTTGGCTCCGGGACGTATCACAAACAAACCTTTTATGATAACTGAATATAATTACTGCTATCCTAATATATACCGGAGCTGTGGAGGTGCTCTTGCCGGCGCGTACAGTGCACTGCAGGATTACAGTGGCATATTTCGCTTTGCCTGGGCTCATTACTGGAAATTTGTTGTTCAGCCTAACACTATAAGGGCTTTTGACATAGTCAACGATCCGCTTGCTTTATTGTCTGACAGACTCACTTCCGCCATGTTTGTCAGAAAAGATGTGAAAAGTTCCGAAGTCAATTTCTCGGTAAAAATCCCCGTCAATTTCCCCCAAAAAGGTTATTCACGTAATTATTCCAACAATTTTCGACGACTGGCATTGATTGCTGGCATCGGAAGCCATCACAGTAAAACATATGAAGGAAAGGAATTGTCCTTGGCAGATAGTGATAATCCCAGTGCCATGTTTGAACCGATTGTCATGAAGGCATGGAAAAAGGCCATTGATGATAAATATGCCGTAAGCTCGACAAATGAAATAAAGCTTGATGGGAAGGCACAAACGTTTACGGTTAGCACTCCTAAAACAGAGGTTGTCTGCCTGAAGTCAGGAAAACTGTCGGCAGGAATCCTCAGTGTTGCTCAAGTCGATACCCCTGCTACTGTCGGCATAATATCTCTTGATGGAAAAAATCTGAGCAACAGCGAAAGCATTCTGGTATTGCATCTTACCAATACAGTCAATACCAATTCGGTCATGAACCATAATTGGACTTTATTAATTGAAAATGGCAGAACTCCTGCACTGGTTCGACGTGGTAAGGCTACAGTATATATCAATATCCCGAGAAAGTTTAAAATTACAGCATTAGCGTTCAACGGAGCCGAACTTGGCTCAGTTGAATCAACCGATAATGGTAAGGGATTCAGCTTTACCGCTAATACCGCATGTTATCCCGGTGGGGTAATGGCATATCACCTTGTAAATAATAACTAAAAGGAAACAATAATCGTGAACAAAGAATATATGGCATTGCTGTTGTTGGCATTGGTAGCTGGAGGAGGTTGTCAATACGGCTCCGGCAGTGCTCCAGGCGTCAGCGTTGTTGACTTCGGAGCGAAAGGCGATGGATGCACCGATGACACCGTGGCAATCCAGGCGGCAATAAATCATGTCGCCGGCAAGGGAGGTGGAAGAATATTTTTCCCTTACACCCAAAAGGGATATCGTCTCGCCAGTCCGGCTCAAGAAACTATCGACGGTAAGCCTTGCCGGGGTCAGCTTTACATCCCCACTTCTTCCATGAATATCTCTTTCGAGGGGGAGATGCCCTGCAAGCTGCTGTATTCCTATCAAGTTAGACCCATGTCTGCTGATAAGAAATTCAAGCCGACACGCTTCGGAGCAATGCTTCCAGCCAATACTTTTTTGTTTTCTGACTGGCAGGCGCCGGAGGAGCATGACGCTCAGGCGCGTCCATGGTCAATTCTGTCAACTCTGGAAGGAAATTCATGCAATGGAAAATTCAGTATCGGAATGGTCTCTATTAAAAATCTTGAATTCCGGGTTCATTTGAATAAAGATAAAATGTATCCGACTCAAAGCGCGGTCAATTTTCAGAATGCAGCCAGAGTAAATATTCGTGATTCCCAATTCTGTCTAAATGAACAAGTCGGTGATGCGATTCTTAATAAGGAACTTATGCCCAATCCTTGTCATACGGTAGGTCTGATGACCTCCGGAGATCAGAATGATAACAATGTATTGGATAATGTAGCGGTTCAGGGATTTCGCTATGGCTTTGTTTTAGGAGAGCATGTGGTTGCAAATTATCTCTATGTCCATAATTGCGAAGAGGCTATCGTTTTTCACGATTCCAGTCATCTCAGTATGATAAATCATATAGTGGCACAACATAACGGCAAGGTGATCACTACTACGCGGGAAAATCTTTTCGGACACCGCAAAGGACCGTGCTATGTAATATTCGGAGGTGTGGATATTGAAGGTGGACATGGCTTGAAGCCTGCGGTGTCTCAGATGACCCATGGTGTGTATGATCCCGAAAATCGTCTTCATGGTTCCTTGCTATGGCACTGCCCCTGGGGCAAAAAAGAGTTTATAGTAGAAGGTGCCGCAAAACTGAAAGTGTCCACTGTCGAATAATGACAACCGATAAAATATAAGAACGATATATGAAAATAATGCAACTTGTGTTTTACATCCTTTTCACTATGGTATTATGTATGATTTCATTGGCGTTTGCACAACCTGACCCGTCTGAGCGGCTTGACCTGAGAGCGTGTTTCAACGAAGAGTTTTTTCTTAAGATCCGTGCCGGACAATATTGCCGCAGACTGTTTCCCGAGTTTTCTGACCGTCAATACTGGGATAACATCATACATACGGATTTTCAGAAAAAAAGTGCCGAGCACTGTATCGCCCTGGCGGATCAGGCTCTTAATCTTCCTATCCCGGAATGCCGCTTCAACGGTTACGTGAGATTTACCATCGACGGCAATCGCAATGTCTATGAACAAGAATACTTTGCCCGACGCAATCGCCTCGGGTATCTGGTTGTCGCAATGTGTATTACCGGAAATAAAGACAAATATTTCTCCACGATTATTGATTATATCTGGGCTATTATGGAAGAATCTTTCTGGACTGTACCGGCTCATGCCGCATATACCAAATTGCCCGATGGCAAGACCGACCCCATACCGCACCCTAGGACCAGATATAAAATAGCATTGTTTTCCGCCGTCACTGGAGCTGTCCTGGCACAAACATGGCAGATGCTTGGCGATGAAATCAAGTCATTTTCTCCACATCTTTATGAACTGATGCATAAGGATATCTCAAAACGCGCTCTTCTGTCAATACTTGATGAGCAAATGGATATGGATCATCCGTTTATTCATGGATATAACAACTGGACTCCATGGTGTGCCCATAGCATGCTTATAACCGCTGTGTGTATGATAGAATATCCCTTGTTGATGGAAAAAATCATGCGGCGTCTTGTAGAAATAAACGCCCGCTTTGTCGATAATTATGATGCCGATGGATATTGTGATGAAGGTGCTACATATTGGAGTAAATCCGCAGCCGAACTGGCACGAACTATCTTAATAATCGATCAAATGATTCCTGGAGCTTGCAACGAAATCTTTACGAATAGACAATTCGTCAATATGATGGAGTTTCCCGCCAATATGAAAATGTCGCCAACTCATAATCTGACGTTTGCCGATGGAGGCATAGGGGTCGGCAGTTATTCAGCAACACTCTTTTACCGGCTGGGACGCAAAACAGGATCCCCAAAACTCCTTCAGGCTGCTGTGGATGAAACCAACTCAAAAATGAATGTCCGCATGTCTGGTGGCGGGGTTGGAGAATATCTGCGCAATGAACTGGAAAACATCACGTTTCCCATGTCGTTTGATGACATAAAGCAAGAACACCTTCAACCGCCATATATAACTGAATACAAGAACCGTCTGGCAATATTCCACATTGGAAATGGGATAAGCGCCTCGCTCAAAGCCGGCACCAATGGCGAAAACCACAACCACAACGATCTTGGGCACTTCTGCTTGTATAGCGATGGAAAACCTATAATCATCGATTTCGGTCAGCCCGAATACACACGTCAAAACTTTGCTGCAGAGACTCGATGGCAAATTATATTTAACAATGCCAATGGGCATAATGCACCGCTGTTCAACAACGCCGGACAAGCGTATGGCAAAGAATATAGGTCTACTTTAACTGTAAACTCAAACCTCCAGGGGACTTTTTCCGGAATTGCAGATTTGTCCCTTGCCTATCCTACAGAGGTTGGAGTTGAAAGATTTACCCGCGTCTTAACAGTAACTCCAACAGGAATAACTGTGACGGATGCGTTTAAGTTGAAAACACCTGAGGACGCAACAATAACTTTGTTTTCTCCTGAAAGATTTCAAAGAACCAATAAAGGAATTCTTCTGGGCAATATTCTTTTTTCCACTGATAACGTCGATTCGGTCAAAGCTGACATTTGGCAATGCAAGGATAAAAATATATCTACTCGTTGGGGAAAAGAACTTACCCGGATAATCTTAAAAACCAAGTCAAATAATTATAGTTTAAAATTCCATAAGGAACTCCGAAAATGAATTTGACAAGATACTCGCTTTTTCTTCGTGTAATCAGTTTCGTAGTTCAAAACTTCAACATTATGCCTGGATGAGTATATAAAACGTGGATATATTAACTTTTAATGCTATCTTATTCTAAATTTCATAAAAATAATTCTGATGTAAAGACGGAACTATGAAAATTCTACAAATCGTAATAATGCTAATTGGATTGTTTGTGATGCAAACTAAAGCTGTAGAGAAAATTGATCTCGACATAGTAAAACATGGCATTGTCTGTTTTACTTTTGATGACAGCCACTATCATGGCTGGTTGCAACATATAGAGTTATTTCGTCAATATGATGCTCATGCCACATTTTTTTATAATGGCAAAATCACTCCGGAAATGATAAGCTCCATGAAAACTCTGCAAAAACACGGTCATTCTATAGGATTGCACACCGTAAGTCACAAAGATGCGGTTCCTCACATGGCAGAGATGGGGGCGGAAGCTTATATTATGGAACAAATTATGCCTCAACTCCAAACCACTCAAGGGGCGGAAATCTCAATAAATGCCTTTGCTTACCCGAATAATCGCCGTACTGAATTCACCGACAAGGCATTAACTCCTTACTTTAAATATCTCAGGGCAGGGATACCGTCCCGACCACAAAAAGGTTTTTGGATTGCCGGTCAAGATGATGCATATGTCCCATTGAGAACAATCTCCACTAAAATGATTCTTCCCGGCGTTGGTATTGGAGCTTTTTATTCCACCACCTTGGAAAATCTGGATGCGGCTTTAAAGCGCTGTGCTGACAAAAATGAACTTTTAATTTTTTTCTCCCACAACATTGCCAGTAATGCTGGACACGTTCATATGCCCACAGAAACTTTGCATCACTGCTTGAAAAAGGCTCAAGAACTGAAGATAAGGGTCATTGGCATAGATGAATTGCCGGATCAGTAATTAGTCGCAGAATCTGGAGGCGGACAACTTAATACAATGATTTTGCGGAGTTTTTGAGTTTTGATATTTTATTCATTGCCATTGTTAGACGTGACTGACAGAAGTTAAAAAAAAGAAAAAAAGCTGCGCAGCAGCCGAACGTCGGCCTCGTATTAAACTTAACCGGCAGTGTCGGGACGGGCTCCAGCGCCCGTTTCAGCGGGGGGATTAATGGGGCTAACGCCCCAACTGGTCGCCGCAGGCGAAATGTATCAACCTGCAACGCATTCGAGATTTCTGTCAGTCCCGTCTTCTTGCCGTGTTCTGAAAATTCATTCGGGAAAATGCAATCATAAATTTTTATTTGCCAGGAAGCGGTGTATATTGTAAATTAATTGATTATGCAGTTAAAATGACAATTCAACCCTCAGGGGGATGTTATATGGATTTTCTGGACTTTCTGCTGCGTCCTTCGGACATTGATCTGCTTGCAGAACTGAAAGGCTGGTATATACTTGCGCAACGTGCCGATGCCTTGCCGTCGCCATTGATGCTGGTCGCTGTTCCTGTGCTTATCTGGATATACTTTGCCAGTGCGTTTCTCTCTGCTTCCATTGCGGAGAAAAGGGGGCGTAACCGCCTGTTCCATTTTATCGGAGGAATGATGCTTCCGGCTTTATATCCGGCTTTGATCACGCAACTGTCGCACTCCGGCGCAGAGGAGGTGGAGGAACGCAAAGATTTAGAACTGGAGCGCCGCAAACGCTCAGCTACCGAACTGACACGCAAATTTCGCGAAGTCGCCGGAATTAATAATGATACTGAAACTGTGGAAGACGAAGAAATTCAGGATAATTGTGAGCTTGTGGAGGAAATGGAAATTCCGGCAGGCACACCTGGGGCACAATATGACCACTTGTTTTTTGCCGCTATCGCCACTAATGACGATGGTACTCCAGCGGGGCCGTTCCTGATTGATTTTGATGATGGCAGGCAGGTGATAGCTCAAAAAATCATTGATGCCGGCGAAGAAATACTGATTCTGGAGATACTTACTCCTGCCGGAGCTGTGCGTACACTTAGAGTAAATTATGATAAGATCAGCGGATGCATGGCGAAAATTTGATTTTTTCATGAAAAATATTTGATTTTGAGCCATTTATAATAGATATTCTCTTCTTTTTGAGATTTGTTCATATTATAAATAATTATATATTGTCATATTAAGGAAATAGGTAAAAGCTTATTATGTTTGAAGCCGTAAATAATCAACCGGATTTTCCGGAGATAGAGAAAAAAGTCCTGCAATACTGGGACTCAGAAGACACCTTCAATAAATCACTCGAAAACCGTAAGGGTAACGAAGAATTTGTTTTCTATGACGGTCCGCCTTTTGCCACCGGTCTGCCGCATTACGGACATCTGCTTGCCGGTACGATCAAGGATGTCATTCCACGCTATCAGACTATGCGCGGGAAATATTGCGACCGCGTATTCGGCTGGGATTGCCATGGACTGCCCGTTGAAAACGAAATGGAAAAAGAATTGAATCTCAGCAGTAAAAAAGATATTGAAGATTTCGGCATTGATAAATTTAATGAATCCTGTCGCGGCATCGTCCTGCGCTACACCGGGGAATGGGAGAAAGTCGTGCGTCGTATGGGGCGCTGGGTAGATTTTCAGCGCGGATATCGCACTATGGATTTGAATTATATGGAATCTATCTGGTGGGTGTTTAACCAGTTATGGCAAAAAGGCCTTATCTATGAAGGCAATAAGATCTTACCTTATTGTTCGCGTTGCTCGACTCCACTGTCAAATTTCGAGGCGAATCAGGGCTATGCGGATGTAACCGATCCGGCGATAACCGTACGCTTTGCTTGTAAAACTGAGCCCGGTACTTATCTGCTGGCATGGACGACCACACCATGGACATTGCCTTCCAATATGGCTCTCGCAGTAGGCGCGGACATTGATTATGTGAAAGTTAAGGATGGCGACAGCTGTTATATCATGGCGGAAGCCAGAGTCTCTGCCTATTACAAAGAAGATGAACAACCGGAAATATGCGCCCGTTTCAAAGGCTCAGAACTGAAAGGCATGACTTACGAACCGCTGTTCCCTTATTTTGCTGACCTAGCGGAAGAAGGGGCGTTCCGGGTCATCACCGCCGATTTCGTCAGTACTCAGGACGGTTGCGGCCTGGTGCATATCGCTCCCGGGTTCGGAGAGGACGATAACGCCGCAGGAAAAGCCAATGGCGTTCCGGAAGTATGCCCGATTGATGCGGAGTGCTGTTTTACCGCCGAAGTGAGTGATTATCAAGGCAGACAGGTCAAAGAAGCGGACAAAGATATAATCAAACGCCTTAAGGATGAAGGAAAACTTGTTCATCGCAGTTCGATAAAGCATAGCTATCCACATTGCTGGCGCTGCGACAGCCCGTTGATATATCGCGCGTTCCCCACATGGTTCGTCAATATTGACATGATCAAGGATAAAATGATCAAGGCAAACAGCCAGATCAACTGGACACCCGCACATATAAAAGACGGACGTTTCGGCAAATGGCTTGAAAATGCCCGTGACTGGAATATCGGACGCAATCGTTATTGGGGTTGTCCGCTGCCGGTATGGCGTAATGACGAAGGCGAAATAATGGCTATAGGCTCGGTCAAAGAACTTGAAGAGCTTACCGGACAAAAGATTGATGATATTCATAAGCACTTTATGGATAAGCTTGAAATACCTTCGCCCAGCGGTAAATCCCCACTGAAAAGAGTGCCGGAAGTTCTCGACTGCTGGTTTGAGAGTGGCTCAATGCCTTATGCCCAGCAGCATTACCCCTTTGAAAACAAGGCTCATTTTGAGTCCAATTATCCCGCTGATTTTATCGCTGAAGGTCTTGACCAGACCAGAGGATGGTTTTATACCCTTACTGTTCTAGCGGCGGCTTTGTTTGACAAACCGGCGTTTTCCAATGTGGTGGTCAATGGGCTTATCCTGGCGGAAGACGGACAGAAAATGTCCAAACGTAAAAAGAATTATCCCGACCCCATGTATATGGTAGATCATTATGGTGCCGACGCCTTGCGTCTGTTTATGCTTGGCTCTCAGGTGGTGCGTGGCGAAGATCTTAAATTCTCTGAATCCGGAGTTAAAGATGTTCTTCGCGGAGTGATGCTGCCGATATGGAACTCATACAGCTTTTTTGTTACCTATGCCAATGTAGACAACTGGAAACCGGCGCCCGGTCCGGCACGCGGACCGGAAAATCCTGCAAATCCGCTTGACCGTTGGATATTATCCTCGCTGACCCAGATGGTCGAAGAGATCGCGGCCGAAATGGATGAATATAATTTGCAGAAAGCGGCCAACCGTTTTGAGAAATTCGTTGAAGACCTGACCAATTGGTATATAAGAAGAAGCCGTAGACGTTTCTGGAAAAGTCAGAATGACAACGATAAATTCGACGCGTATCAGACCTTGCATTACGCCTTGATTATTTTTGCCCGTACGGCGGCGCCTTTTATCCCGTTCACTACTGAAGCGATATATCGGAATCTGCGGACACCGGAAATGCCTGAGTCCGTGCACTTGAGCGACTTCCCCGAACCCGATCAGAGCCGTCGCGACGTCTATTTGGAAAAACAGATGGAAAACACCATGACCGCAGTAAGTCTAGGCAGATTTCTGCGTACTCAGCATTCATTGAAAGTACGTCAGCCTCTCAGTAAAGCCATCATCGTGGTGCAGGATGAGGCAGTCAGGCAGATGTTGACAGAGACTTCCGATATTATCGCGGAAGAGCTCAATGTAAAAAACATAGTTTTCCAGAGTAATGAGGAAGAACTGGTAACCCGTTCGGTGAAAGCCAACTTTAAAGCTTTGGGGCCGCGTCTCGGTAAGAACATGAAAGAGGCGGCGGCGGCAATCGCCGAATTCACTGAAGCTCAGATATCAGCCGTACTCGAAGGCGCTACGGTAAGTCTCACTCTGCCGGATGGCATGACTTTGGACGTGGGTGCCGATGACTTGATTGTTCAGCGTCAGGAAAAAGAAGGTATGACTGTCGCGACTGAAGCCGGAATCACTCTTGCTCTTGACACCACTTTGAGCAAAGAGCTTATAGATGAAGGGTTTGCCCGGGAATTTGTCAGCAAAATTCAGAATATGCGCAAAGACACTGGACTTGAAGTGTCCGACCGCATAATAATAAGTTGCAATGTTCCCGACGAACGCAGGAATGCGGTGGAAAAATATAAAGATTATATCTGCAAGGAGACTTTGGCGTTGGAACTGGATTATTCGGATACCAGTGAAGAAATAACAGATATTAACGGTACGGACTGCTCTATCAGCATTACCAGGAAATGAGTACGGAAACTTCAAAAGATACAAAAAGTAAAATAAAACTTCAGCCGCTGAAAAAAGTTCAAGCAGCTGAACAGCCGGGCTCTGCCGGGATCCAGCAACACAGCAGTAAAAGCAGAATTCAGTTGCAACCACTGAAAAAAATAGGATCACTCGCGCAGACCGGCGCCGCCAATGTTCAGCAGCACAGCAGTAAAAGCAGAATTCAGTTACAACCGTTGAAAAAAATTTCACCGGTGATAACTCAAGCTAAGACCGAGTTGGGACATCCGGCGGTAAAGGAGACTCAGTCAACTTCTATCACTGATATGATTAATGAAAGCGTCAGTGAACATAAAGTCCGACAGACATTGAGCGTAAAACCCGTGAAACGATCTTCCCCATCCAATGACTATCTGGTTGCGGATGATTCGGTTCAAGATATCTCTGGAATTCAAAAAATGGAGTGTCTCGAATGCGGAGCGAATGCAGAAGTCGAAGCGGGTGTTGAAACCGCACGATGCGGACAATGTGGTGGAACCATGTATCCGGTCGATCTTTTTAATGGTGAAGATACTTTGGCATATGCCGCCGACCCCTTGTCTGATCCGGTTGTTCCGTCGTTAATGGATAAAAAGAAAACTATAAAGGTGGCTCAACCGGTAAATGTCGGTATGTTTTCATCGACCACCACCGGGAAATTGAACAAAGTCGCCAGTTCTCCCAATTTGAATCCCTCGGAATTCTTTACCTCTTCCAGGCAACAGGGCTCAATGACTTCAAAACTTGCCAGCCTGGCGGCTAATCCCGGTTGCTCGCCGGTTACCGCGGAAATACTTACTGAAATATCTCGTGAACGCAAGAAATTGACTGAGGAAAAGTCCCGACTCAAACAGGAGCAGGCCGATTTTGAACAGGCGATAGCCGATTTTGAGGAGAAATCCAAGGAGCTTGAGCAGTTGCGGCTGGAGTTGGAACTCAAAGACGCCACTTCCAGATTGCCACTTCAGGAATCACTGATGGCGCATTCTGAGACGGATCAGGATGAGGATGTTATTATAGAAGAGGAAGAGCAATGGAACATCTCATTGATAGTTATAATTGTTCTGTCCATATTGGCGGTGTTGCAATCGGCGGCACTGGTATATTTGCTGTTCTTTAAGAAATAATAAACAAGTTTGATCGTTTGTATAATATAAAGGTATTTTTTTATGAGGATATTAACGGGAATTCAACCATCAGGGATTCCGCATATAGGTAATTATTTTGGCATGCTTCAGCCCACGGTGGAGCTTCAGAAAGAGGGTGAGGTGTTTGTCTTTATCGCGGATTATCATTCTCTCACTACCAGCCCCGATCCCAAAGATCTGCGCGAACGTGTCATCAATGTGGCATTGGATATATTGGCGAGCGGTTTGGATCCTGAAAAGACGGTGTTTTACCGTCAATCAGATTTACCTCAGGTCTGTGAACTTACCTGGATATTGAATTGTCTCACCACCGTTGGTCTGCTGGAGAGGGCTCATAGTTATAAAGATAAGATAGCCAAGGGTTTTGTTCCTAATAACGGATTGCTGTCGTATCCAGTGCTTATGGCGTCGGATATTCTGTTGTTCAATGCCAATGTGGTGCCGGTGGGGAAAGATCAGAAGCAGCATCTGGAGATAACCCGTGATATTGCTATTCGTTTTAACAATATCTATGGAGAAATACTTACTGTTCCGGAGGAAAGAATAAAGGACGCAACCGCGGTCGTGCCTGGCGTGGACGGACAAAAAATGTCCAAAAGCTATAATAATACTATTCCGCTTTTCGGTACACAGAAAGCCATAAGAAAAACGGTCATGAATATTGTAACCGATTGTAAAGGTCTGGAAGACCCCAAAGATCCAGAAAATTGCAATGTGGTAACTCTTTATAAACTTTTTGCCGATGAAGCGCAAGTACGGGATATGGAAGAAAAGTATCGCGCTGGTAATTATGGTTATGGTCATGCCAAACAAGCCCTGTTTGAGGCGATGTGGGAATACTTTGAGCCATTCAGAAAACGACGCGAAGAGCTTGCCGCTAATATGGATTATGTGCATCAAGTCCTCAAAAACGGCAAAGAAAAAGCCGGAGAGATTGCCGATCAGACTATGACAAAAGTACGCAAGGCTGTCGGACTCAGATAATAATTATTTCTGGTTTATGATATGTAAAAATACAGATGTTTATGTGTTTTTTTGCGGAATAAGATAAAAAAGATTTGTTATTTTGGCTTTTGTTCATTATATTCTTTTAGAGAGAGGGCGTTTTGAGTTCATTCATTACGCATACGGGCAATTAAAGTTTAAATTTTTCACATTATTATTTTATCATGGAAGAATTGCCACACGGGAATGAAACTATATTGATAGTCGATGATCAGGAAACCATATGGGACTTTCTGATTGAGGCGCTTCAGGAGTTGGGATATTCGGTCCTATTGGCTGAAAACGGTCTTGACGCGGTGGAGATATATCGTAATAATCCGGAAGAAGTCGATCTGGTTCTGCTGGATATGATCATGCCCAAAATGGGTGGACATAAGACTTTTGTTCAGATACGAGAGATAGACCCCGAGGCTAAGATACTTCTGTCCAGCGGCTATGTATCACAGGAAGAGGT
>JAFGXT010000176.1 GCA_016936495.1 Victivallales bacterium | reverse complement strand
GGGCGGAAATGGCTCCGTATCCGCATCGTTTTTATCTGTTTGACCGATTGTTTTCGCAGGCTCATGCGGACAACGGTTCGCATATGAACGACGCTGAACTGCCCCGCAGCAGCTCGTGGGAAAACTTTTATTTCAATATTTGCCAGTTCATGTTTTCGCATGCCTCAAAGCAATCTGCCGATGAGCATTTTATCTCTAAAAAAATGTTGACTGGCTGCCCGCGTTGCAAAAATTGTCGTTTGCCGCAGACCTATTATATCTGCCCGGAGACATGCCCAAAATCCATGGCAAACGGTCCCTGTGGCGGCAGTAAGGCGGATGGCAAGTGCGAATTGAGCAATGCCGAGTGCATCCATTCGCGAAAGTTGCGATTGGCGTTGTGGCGCAACGAGGCTGACCTGCTGGAAGAACGCTATATAAAACCGGGATTTTGACCCGTTATTCAGTTGGTCAGATAAAACTCAATATTGGTAACGACTCTTACGTCTTTTTCGATTTTCACCCGGTCTCCATATTCCTCGCCGGCGTCCCTGATGATGAATGCGCCCTGACGTGCCTGACGAATGCCGCCTACACGTACTCCGGCATTGCTGGCAAACTCCTCGGCGGCGAGTCGGGCGTTCTGCGCGGCTTCCCGCAACATTTCCGGTTTTATTTCATTAAGTTTTGTAAAACGGTAGACCGGAGCATAATTGATGACGTCTACGTTCCGGGTGATAAGCATATTCACTTTCGCCCGGGTGGGTTCGATCTTGTCGACTTGCGCGGTGGATACATTCACACTGCCGGATAAGGTGAATTTTTCTTCTTTGAGGTTCTGCTCTTTGTCGCGATATTCTTTGCTGCTGTAGTCAATTACGCCAAGATTGAGTTCGTCCGCGGAAAAACCATCGTTTTCAAGCATTTTGATCATTGCCTGCTGTATCATCTCCGCTCTTTTGTATAATTGCGGGACCTCCTGCCGGTCGGTTGATTCCAATTTGAACGCCACTGTCCATTCCGCCATGTCCGCACGGACTTTTCTTTCTGCAAGTCCTTTGACCTCAGCGGTATTTACCGCCACTTTGCCGTTATACATAGTCTGTCCGACAAAATATCCGCCCAAAGCCATGCCTGAAGCCATACATATTCCCAGCGCCACCATTCCCAGTTGCAAAGATCTCATAAAAATATATCCTTTGGTTTTTAATTTTCAGACAATAACGCCCATATTTCGCATATCCTGTTCGAATCCTGCTGGTTCGAAAACTTTGCCCGGACGCCATTTTCCCTTGAACTCCAGTGTCGGCACTACCCAGTCGTCGCCGCCGTTGACCTCAATCACCTTGTCAATGACCGCTTGAGGTTGCTCCTCTATTTCAAGGTATTCAAAATCAATGTTATGAGCATTGAGCCATTCCACCGCTCGATGACAGTGCGGACAACTCTCCCATGCATAGACTTTAAGCATTTTTATCTCCGTTTTGTTTCCCTGTTAGTAAATATTGACCCGCAAATGCAAATGTCAATAGTCTGAAAAATTATTGTTCCGGTGTCTGCATCAGCCGTGCGGATAGATCACGTTTGCTGAACAAAATTTTGACGGTATCGATAAATGTGGCTTCTTCCACCGGCTTAATCAGCATCACCAGTTTGTTGGCGACGCTCAGGCTGATTTCAATAGTATCAGTCTGGCGGGTGAAAAGGATAGCGGGAATGTCCGGGCGTATATTGAAAATATGTTTGAACAGCGCGCGTCCGTCAACCGCCCGGATTACTTTATCACTTATGACCATGTCAAATTTCAGAGGATTATTGTTAAACATATCCATTGCCTCCATTGCGCCGCAGACAATAGTAACATTATATCCCGAAGCCCGCAACACTGCGGGCAGTTCCGCGCTTTCCTCCGCAATCAGTTCGCATATCCATAATATATGTTCCGGCCCGCTGTGCTGATTCTGCGGCAGATCCGTATCCGTCGTATTGTCCTGTTTCCCCACCGGCAGATATACGTGGAATTCCGTACACTCCTCCGGCTTGCTCCTGAGCCCGATATGCCCGTTGAGGGATTCGACTATCTGATGCACCACCGAGAGCCCCAGCCCGTAACCTTTGCCGCTTTTCTTGGTGGAAAAGAAAGGCTCGAAGATACGTCCCGCCAGCTCGTCGGAGATCCCTTCTCCGGTATCCGCCACGACAAGTCTGACGTATTCACCCGGAGCCAGCCCCAGACTGTTTTCCGATTGTATAAGTACCGGTTCCAGGCTTATCATGATCCTGCCGGAATCACCTTTGATCGCGTCCATCGCGTTATGAACCAGATTCATGATTATCTCAAAAACACTACCGGGATTGGCATATATGTCTTTGCATTCGGGGGCGATGTTCAGTTCGAAGCTGATCTTTTCCGTCACTGACGCTTCAAGCATTCCGGTCACTTCCCGAAGCGTGTCCCCCACCGATACCATGCTGATCTCTTCGCGGATATTACGGCTTAGATTCAGAAATTTCTTTACCATAAGCCCGGCGTGCTCGCAGGCCGCCAGTATCCGCTTGAAATATTTTTCTCCGATTTCATCAGGTTTTCTGAGCTCCATTAGTGTTTCGACGTTCGCCTGAAGTGCCAGGATAATATTGTTGAAATCGTGTGCCACCCCGCCTGCGAGAGTTACTACCGCATCCATCTTCTGTTCCTGAATGAATTTATTCTCCACCGCCCTCCGGCTGCTTATATCGGCAAGAATGGCGGCATAGCCGAGCAGATTACCGTCGCGATCTTTGATGGCTCCGACAAACAGTTCATATATGCCGTCATCCAGTCTGATGTTGCCTTTCCAGGGATTATGACTTATGGCTATCTTTTTGAGTGCGTGAAGCAATGATGAGGAAAACTTGTTGCTTTCAAAGTATTTAATATGCTTACCAATCAGTTCTGAACGCTTTTTTCCGGCGATGCGTTCAAAGGCTTTGTTGAGGTATTCTATACGCCCCTGGGGGTTGACCAACACTATTCCTTCAATGGTATTCTGAACAGTGGCGATCATCATCTGTTGAAGTCTGCGGGTGGCTTTAAACTGTTCGTTAAGAACGGTGGCGTCGAGCTCTTCTCTTGAAGTGGAAGAAGTGCCGTTACGACACAAAAAATCCATGCCCAGTTTTAGGTTGCGGATTTTCGTCGCCGTGCATAAGCTCTCGCGGAGCTGCGGTTCTGTAAATGGAGAGCAAACATAAACAAACCCATCGTCGCAGAATTCCTCGTCAGGGTTTTTGATTACCAGTACCGTCAACTCATGTTCGTCATTCACCAGCGTGGCAAAATGGCTTGCGTGAAAATCATGCCTTATGGAAGACGCTATCAGTATCGCGTCGGGAATCCGGTCGCTTACCGCCAACAGCCTGAAAGTCTTTACCGCTTTATCAAAATCTGGCGCTGTCCCCACCAATGAAAATCCTGAAAATGAACTCAACTGTTCGGTCAATTTATCATCGCAACCGACGGCAAAAACATTAATACGTTCCATTACGTCTCCCTCCGGCGTCATGGCCGCTTGAACAAAAAAACCGCCCGGTTGCAACTTTCCCCTAAAAGCTACAACCGGGCATTCCCCGCAGTGCTCCCCTTCCTCAACCACCTTCACCCGATAAGCTCTTACTGTCCCGCCGCTCCGTTCACCAGCTCATTTACCGCCTTCAACAAGGCGGTTACCTTGAAAGGCTTCTCCAGGGTTTTTACGCCCTTGAGAGCTTTGGCATGCGCCAGATAAACTGAAGCGGGAATCCTCCCACCCCCGGACATGGCTATTATCGGAATATCCCCAAATTTTTTTCTGGTTTCTATTATCATTTGAATACCATCTTTTTCCGGCATTATAATGTCAGTGATAAGCAAATCCGGATGCTCTTTGGCAACCATATCTATCGCTTCTCTGCCATTACCAGCACCCCAGGCGTGATGACCCCGGGCGTTCATGTAGTCAACTAAAGTCTCCCTTATGTCATCATCGTCATCTACTACTAAAATGTTAGCCATTTGGGATCTCCAGTAGTTAACTTTACCGTGTCTTATGAACGAAAGAAGCGTGCCAATTGTGTACAATAATACAATAAACGCTGAGCACAAGATACTTAGAAGTAATAAGATATGTGAGTGTGTGATTGTCAGGCATATCAATAAAAATTGATACGCTCGTGTTGTAACTATATCCAAAAGCTTGCTGGTGAGTATATTAAGCCGGATTTACAATTTTATTCAAAATTAAATAAAAATTTAAGCACTTGCAGCCGCAATTTTCATGCATAGGCAACCTCCTGCAAGACAGAAAAACAGCAGGTATATTTTAGTCGTTGCCCAGCTTGAGACGCTTGCGGCGGCGTTCGTCATGTGCCTGAATGCGGACGGCTTTTTTCATCACCGCGCGTAGCAGTGCGGTATTATTTGACGAAATATTTGCGCAATCGGCGTATGTTTTGCGGAATAATTCAATATCGGCGTCATCAATGTAATTGCGCGAAGAAAACAACAATTGTGCAAGGTCTTTGACGCGCCAGCGCCGCTTGAGTCTGCTCTGCGCTATTGTCCTTTGCAGATCAATGAGATAGACTTTGTCATCCTCATCCTCTTTCACAAACAGGTGAACCAGATACAGATCCTGATGTGCCATACCGTTTGCGTGCATCCGGCCGGTCAGCTCCGCGACATTGCGGATCAGTCTGTTTTTGCGTACCGGATCATCTTTCAAGCGCGGGAGCAGTTCCTGCGCGCGGGTATAGTTGGTGATGCCCAAAGTGAGATTACAGTTTCTGCCATCGGGCAGCCTGGCGGCGGCGATGGGTTCCATGGTGTTGATATCTGAAAAATGAAAAACCACGATGACGTTCCATTCATGAATACCGTCAAATTTATATGGTTTTAAACATAAAATATTTTTCAGTGCCTCGCGAAAAGGGATGCGCTGATAGCGCTTTATATATGCCTCGACATCGCTGCCGGACGCACTTTTGAGCATGCAACGTCCGGTGCCTCGCTCTTTGAGTATATTTTTTACGGATTCGCTGTTGATATTCCACAGGTCTTCCGGAGTAAAAATGCCATTGTGTTCAAGCAGCTCACGGTATGCGTCATTTAAGAGTAGCATACCTCCTTTGTCTTTAATGGCTTCCAGCTTCATGACGCTTCGCCTCCTTTACTCTGTAGAACAGTTCCTCAAGCATATCCGCATGATTTTCCCAGGAATAAAGCTGCGCTATCTTGAATATCTCCTCCGCCATTTCCAGTCGCTGTCCGCGCGAACGCGTCATAAAATCCACAATGCAATGGCGTATTTCCATATTGTTCCGGTAGTCATCGATCACATATCCGGATTTGCCGTGCGTTACAATCTCCGAAGACCCGTTGTTTTTAGTGGTAAGTACGGGCAGACCGCAGGCCGCTGCCTCTAGGCAGACATTGGCGAAAGGCTCATAAGGTCCCGGATAATAAAACATATCCGCAGCCTGATAATATTCTGTCATATTGGTGATCTTTCCCACGAATTTAGTTCTGACTCCAGAGTCACCCGCCTGCTTGCGGTAAGGAGTTGAATCCGCGCCTCCAGCCACCACCAGTTGCATATTTTCTTTATGCTCGAAGTTTAACGCCGTCAGCGCCTCAATGGCGGAAGCAAGCTTTTTAGTCTTGAAATCAGCGGCGGCAAAAAACAAAACAGTACGGTTTTTATCCAGTTTGAGTTTGTCGCGTAAAAGCATTTTCTCCTGACTGGAAACCGGATGGAACAGCTCCGGATCGACGCCATTAGGAATAACCTCCACCCGCTCCGGCGCCAAATGGAAACGCTTCATCACCTGAGCTCTGACCAAACTTGAATTGGTAACTACAAAGCCGACCCGGCGAGGATCAAAACACGCCTTTTCCAGACGCAGTATCCCCGCATGCCTGGGGTTCAGATACGCCAACGGAGAATACGCCGCCGGCGCCCATTCGGCATGGAGTTGCTCGGTTACCCTGAAAACGTCAACCGGCATGGTACGGCACATGGAATATATCACGTCATACTCGCGGCGACGCGGCGCAAGTACTTTCTGTACCGAACGGTGAAATCCCGTAGTCCCGCTGGTACAAAACAGTTTTTTCGGCACTTTAACAAACTGAAACAACGCGTGCGGCTCCGCCTCGAATTTTTCGCCATAAAAAGTTACCATATGCCCGCGGGCGTTGAATAGTTCCACGAATCGGGCGGCGACTTTTTCCGCGCCACCT
>JAFGXT010000175.1 GCA_016936495.1 Victivallales bacterium | reverse complement strand
TTGCCGGCGGGCAGGCGTCTGGTGCCTCCGCGTACTTTTGGCGAATTGCCCACTTATTACATGATCGGAGGAATGTTGTTTCTGCCGCTCACGGTCAATTATCTGGATTCCTGGGATAACTGGTGGTCAAACGCTCCGCGTGAGTTGGTGAATCACGCTTCATTCGGACGCCTCAAGGAAGACCGTGCTCAGGTGGTGGTGCTTGCACAGGTGATGGCAGATGAACTCACTGTAGGCTATCAGAATTTAAATTTCCGCGTGGTGAAAGAGGTTAATGGGAAAAAGCTCAAGGATCTTAATGAGCTGATCAATATCATAGAAAACATGGACAGTGGTTTTCTGGAATTGAAGCTTCAGGGGCATGCAAAATTGGTTCTGGACATAGAAAAATGTCGTGCCGCCACCGCCAGGATAATGAAGCGTTATCGTATTCCTGCCGACCGCAGTAATGATCTGACAAAGAAGCAATAGAGATTTTTATGGCTGGCGTTTTATGAAATTACATAGGTGTTTTTGCCACTGATTTTCGCCCGATACAGATTTTTATCGGCGATGTCGATCAGTTCCATAATGGCGTCAGGGGAGGGGGCTTCGATATTTCCGGTTACGGCACCAAGGCTTATCGTAAAAGCATTACCGCAGAGATTTTCTGAATTGTTCTGAATATTCGCCCTGATCCTTTCGCATAAGGCGTGAAGGTCTTCCGGTTGAGCATTATAGGTGAAGACGATAAATTCTTCACCACCGTAACGGCCGGAGATGTCGGATTTCCGCAATGACGATTCTATGATGAAGGCGGCGGTTTTCAGAGCTTTATCGCCCGCGGAATGTCCGTAGGTATCGTTCAGTTTTTTGAAATTATCAATGTCGACGATAATTATACCAACGCTTTTTTTGTTTCTTGTCGCGAGGTTGAGGAAAGGGCTTATGGTATTGAAAAATCCGCGCCGGTTGAGCATATTGGTCAGAGGATCGGTAAAGCTATCATGCGAAAGTTCGTTGTTGAGCCGATAAAGTTTGAGCAGAATATCTCCCAGAATATCTATATGCAGAGAGATTTGGTCGTGGCAATGTGTTTTGCGTATATCCACAAATTTCTGGAGATGTTGTCCATATACGGTTTCCATATTTTCGTGGAGGAATCCGAAGGTGCGGAATATTCCTATAAAACACGGATCCAGCATATATGCCTCAAAAATATATGCGAGCATGAGTTCTTCCGCCGTATTGCCATAGGCGGTAAATTGCTGTATTATATTGCCGCTTCGCTCATCAATTTCGCATATTTTTCCGAGTACATCGGCGGGGGAATCTATATTTACCTGAAACTTGCCTTTTGAACATTGTTCCAAGGCACTGCGCCAGAAATCAATGTGCTCACGTTCGTCATCTGCTATTTCCAGCCAGCGGGCTTTCAGGTCAGGGACGTCATCATGTTCAGCCGCAAATGCCATATACAGCTTTTGAGCTTTATGCTCAAGCCTTAGACATGCCTTAAGTATCGCAAGAACGTATTTGTGTTCATCCATCATATTTTCGCACTGGTTGTTATGGCTAATATACTGGCATTGCCGGATTTTGCAATGGTACTTTATCAATAAACCATGGCGGTGAGGCGCAGGAAATTTTTAGATAGTACATTTTCGCGTTCGGCGTCCGTCAGGTGTTCCGCCAATACACCGTGAAGCATCATGGCACTATTGCATATGGGGAAATCGGAACCGAACAGTATTTTTTCGCTTCCACAGATGTCGATGGCGTAACGCAGCATGTTCCAGCGGAAAAGTCCGGTGCCGGAAATATCAATATAGACATTATCATGGGCGGCGATATATTCAAAGCGTTTTTGGGCTTCTCCCACATCGCCGGGGTGGGCGATGACGATCTTCAATTTTGGGAAATTACTTACTACATTTTTAAGTTCGTCCGTGGAATTTACATGCACATTGACCGGCATATCCAGATATCGGGCTACGGCATAAATATCCATCATACCCGGCGCGTCAAATGAGCCGGTTTTCATTATATAAGGCACCAGTTCACCTATCCAGCGCACGCCGACGGCATGCATACGTTCCAGCTCCGCGCATGATTCCGTGGAAAAATCACCGTGTACATGAATGCCGGGAATATAAAAATCAGGATAGCGCGCGCGTATTCCCAGTGCATGATCGTTAAGTCTGACAATATCCTCAAAAGCGCTTACCGCCTCACGAACCAGCACGGAGCCGCAAGCCATGCTTATTCCAGCATTTTTCAGGTCATTGATAAGTTCATCCAAAGAGCCGGGAGCTCCATAAGGCGCAAAGTTTCCGGCGGGATCCACAAAGGGGTGGATATGCGCGTCAATGACCTGCATATCTATGCGGCTTGATTTGTCCATGTTGTATATATTCCATTTTTACTGTTTCAGTTAATTTGAGAACATTACACCATGGAGTTTGAAAAATCCAATAAAAAACTCCCCGAAAGCAGAGCCGACCGGGAGTTGATATTGGTTTTTATTAATATTGAATCAGCAGGAACGCATGGGGCAGCATTTTTACTTTGATTTTACCATCATGGCTAAAGCTATACCCGGTGTTCTGTTTTAACAGTTCCCGCGTGTAACCGCATTCTACTCCGACTTCGACTTCTGCCGAAAGCATCTCTTTCGTGGAGTTGACCAGTAACATTAATCTTTGACTGTCACATTCACGGGTGAAGGATATCAGTTGTTCCGGGCACGAGTTCTCCAGCCACCTTGTCGTGCCTTCTCTCAGCGCTTCCTGTGAATGTTTCAGTTTGATAAGCTGCTTCATGAACGCAAGCCTGGCTTTGCCGACTTCGGTCATGGCGTTAGCCCAGTTCACCGCCATTTTGCCATAAAAACGATTGCTGTAGATGCTATGTGGAGCGCAGTCGGCGATTTCCTGACCGTTATAAATGAAAGGCATTCCGTCGAGTGCGAAATTCACCAGTAGCGCGGCATCGACTCCGGCGTTGCCGAAAGCGATTTCGTGGCGGTTCAGACCGCAATCCATGGCAATGTCATGATTGTCCAGAATACGCAGAAAGCGTGAGCCCTCCGGGTATTCGTTATGCATTTTTTGCCAGGTCTCGCGGAGTTCTTTAACGTTGATTTCGCCTCTGAAAGTCTTCATCAGGGCATATTCCCACGCCATGGCATAACCTAGATCGAATGCCTTGAGCTGATCGTCCTCTTTGTCTCCCTCGCTTATCATGATGAACTCAGGATTAAGCTTTTCCATTTGTTCGCGCGCTTCCTCCCAAAAATCCAATGGGATCGCCGGGGCGACGTCGCAGCGGTAGCCATCGACATTGAATTCCTTCATGAAGTATTCCATATTGCTCCAGAGGTATTCGCGCAGTTTGCGGCTTTCAAAGTTGAGCAGGGGGAAATTCCAGCGTCCGTTGATGACTTTGCCATCGGTGTCGCGCTGGACAAAGTCAGGGTGTTCCTTGATGAACACCGCGTTCGGACCGCAATGCAGATACACCAGATCCAGCAACACTTTCATTCCCAGCGACTGAGCGTTGCGGATGAATTCCTTCAAATCGGCATCGGTACCGTATTCCGGGTCGATGCTGAAGTAGTCTTTTATGCGATAAGGATTCTGCGGATTACCGATGCCGCTGGCGTTCTGACGTGTACTCCAATGGGCGGTATTCTCGTCATCGTCCTGCAAAAATACCGGGCAGAGGTAGACTATATCCACGCCCATGTCCGCCAGATGCGAAAGCATTTTTGTGCCCGACTCAATGGTTCCCTCCGGCGTAAAAGTGCGCAGAAATACCTGATAGATTACTGAGTTGTCGACAAATTCCGGAGATTTTCTTGCTTGCTGTCTCATTTTGTTTTTTTACCTTGACTTCATGATTCTGTTATGTTATTCACTCCAGCCGTCGGGGCGGACTAAGACCACCATGTCCACGGCTATAGCATTTTCCTTTTTAGAGTCCTTTACAAATGCCGGCCCTGTAAATTTAGCTGAAAACCAAACGTCCCACTCATTGATGTGTTCAGCTCCATCGGAATTGATAAAAGCACTGGAAACGTCTATAATCAGTCTTCCGCCATTGCTTGCGAACAAGGTGCAGTTGCCTAAACGCAAACTTTTGGGAATTTTGTACCAATGATATTTTTCATCCTGTGGAATCATGGCACGGGGCATATTCAGCCATACTTTCTGTTTCGTGTCAACATTTTCACAAGTGAAACGTCCGTTTATTGGCGCGTCTGGCGTCTTGCCCATAATTGGTGATCTGAGTGTCCATCCGGTTATGGATTCAGAATCTTTCACCTTTATGCCGTAGGGGCGTTTGTGAAAATGAGGATAGCCAAAAAGTCGGACAGCCTCAGCTGGATATTTTTTGAATTGCTCCGGGACGGGGAGGGCGTCAGACACTGCGGCGTATTTAGTTTCGAATTCCTCGCGTAATACCTCTAATTTTTCTGGTTGGTATTTCTTTAAATAGACTTCTGACAGTTCCCGGCATTCCCGCAGGAGCTGTTCCCGTGAAACTCCGATTTTCCCCATGGCGGAGGCGTTGGAGTGCCAGAAATAGAGGATATTCCATATCAGTGCAAGTCGCAATTCATCCACCCGCCGTTCAACTACCGGTTCGGAAGCAACCATGTTTTTTGCTTTTTGTAGCAGTTTGTAACTTTCCGCCGCGAACTTCGGAGTGTTATACTGCCAGTTTTTCATTCTCATGACCATCTGGCGTTGAGGATCATGGTTGATGCCAGTTCTTATACGGTTGAGCCAGCTTTTTATTTCCGGAGCCGCCTTGCCGTAATAGTTGTTGATGAATATGTCGATAAGTTGTTCCGGATCCTTGTTTACATCTACCAGCAATTGGTAACCAATAAAATGTTGAAGTTCCAGAAAGGTCTGTGGATATGCGAACGTAATTTCCGTCTGGGAGAAGTATGATTCCACTCCGTTTTCATGTAAGATGCGTAAATCTGGAGCGATGGCGTCTACGTTGGTTTCCATGCGCGGCGGCCAGTAGAACTTTCCGCCCATGTTCCAGTAGTCCCAAATCGCCAGCCGGGCACCGATGGCGTGCCAGTCCTGAATTTTTTTGAGCTGTACGGCGTTGAACGGGTGCGAGAGCGGACGAAAGCAATCACTGCGCGTGTAGAGATCGCAATACTGGATTATAACGTTCTTCTCCGGGCGTGTCTGTTTGGGAGCTAACTCCGCTGAGGTATAGGCGAAAGTGCGGATCATTATTTCAGGGTATTCTTTAGCTATTTCTCTGGCGATGTGATTGATATAGCGTAGAACCAGTCCTGATTCATTTCCTTCTTCCTCGGAAATTTTCTTGCATTCAGGACAACGACAGATGAAAGAACTGGCGTCCATTGCCGAGATGTCATACATTACCGGCCATTTATCCGGAGGCAGGTTCTTGCGGTCATTGGCAATGTATTGACGCAGGGAATTAAGAGTAATATTCAATACGTCGCGGTTTGACAGACATAGTTGCCCACCGAGAATCCCTGCGCCTTTCACATAGCGTCCTGCATAACGTACGCCCTCTGGCGTCATGCTGAAATACTCCGGATGCGTGGCAAAGTATTTTTTAGGATTGACATAACTGTAGAAATTGTGCATGCGACTATACTGGCTGGTCATGTTGAGCATTTTGCAGGTGTAAAGCATGGCGAATTTCCATTCTCCGCCGTTCTCGCGGGAACGTAGCGAAAAAAGTTTAAAACGTTCGAGCGTCTCTGGAGCCCATGCATATTTGGAACGACTGGAGATAATACCCTGTCCCAGAATGCGACCGTTGAAATCCGGTTTGCGGCGTTGATCCGGATTCTTTATTGCAAGAGTTGGGGTTTTGGGAATGACAGTGGCGTCCGGGGTGAGAAAATATACTCCCGCCTGTTCCAGAAACGCATATACGCCATAAAGGGTGCCGACTGGACGTCCTCCGGTAATGATGAGATTGTCGCCAATGGTCTTGATTTGCCATTCTTCCTGATCTAATTTATCTGTTTTAATGCCGTTTGCCCTTGCGAACATGGTTTGACCAACATAGATCGCCCGGCGCCCTTTGAGCTGGGCTTCCGGCTTTACCGCCAGTTCTGCCCCGGTCATCTGCCGAATAAAATGGCGCAATTCGCTTACGGCTGTTTTCTCGTAATTCTCAGGTGCCGTTCCCACTGCAATTACGTAATCAGTCCGTCCGTGATCAGTCAAACGGAGCTTGGACTCTTTCCCCTCCAGCATTCCTTGCGTCAATAATAAGCTTAAAGTCAGGGTAGGCAAAAATCTCATAATGGATTCCTTGTTTAGTGAGGTTCTTATTGATAAATTTTTATTTCCAGAGTATTGATCTGGATGAGGTGCTAGCACCTCCTGGTTCGGTGCGATGAGCTACATCAAGGGTTTCCCCGGTGGAACCGTGTTGGGATTCCACATGACCGTCAATGAAGCCGATGTTAACGCTGCCGTTATGCACAAGACCGAGATTTGAGTAGATGTGTCCGACCTTCAGTCGGTTAATATAGGTAGAGTAAATGCCCGGATAGCTTGCTGCCTGACAATAAAAAGTGAAGGTACGCGAAAAGTCGCGAATACGGTCTATTCTGATCGGTTGATCGCTCAAATTAAGCCAGCCCCCACTGCCTGAAGAATAATAAGGAAAAATGTCGCCGTTGGCTGTATAGCGATCAATATTTTTATTTAAACGGTAGGAAATTGGGCAGGAAAATTTCAAGATGCTTTGTGTGCTGCCAGAGATTCCCAGATATGAAGTCAGGTAATAATTCATCAACAACTTGGTCGGTGGCGGAGATGCTAGAATCGGCAGATGCCCTTTGTAATCATCACAATAAAGGCTTACTGCGGCATTAACTTGCCGGATATTATTGGTACACTGTGAACGATGCGCCATGTCCCGCGCCTGACTCAGGGCTGGAAGCAACAGACTTGCCAGGATAGCGATGACGGCTATAACCACGAGGAGTTCGATGAGTGTGAAAAATCTCAAACAATTCCATTTCATTTTTATCTTTGCTCCATTTTACTTGTTGCTGTATATATTATATATGAGCAAACTGACTTGCACAATGGCAATTTTAATCAGTTTTTTAACATTTGCGATTATTTATACTTGTAAATAACAATTTATGCCATTATTTTTTTACTATTGTAATCATAAAGAGGTGTGTGATGCTGGATGACATAATCGCGAAATCTCGTAGCCTGCCACGGGTATTTGACTTTTTTAATGGCAAAAAAATGCCGGATGACTTTATGCCGCCGTCCGATGTCCTGCTGTATTGTCATGATTACAGCTGGTCCAGCACTATAGTCAGTTCCCGGTATATGCTTACTATTCCACTGGTGGATCTGACTTATGAAATAGAGGGCGTACGTTATTTTGTGCGTCGCGGTGAGGCAGTGCTGGTGAAACCCTTTCTGCACCGTTCGGTTCCGGTTGTTGACATTGGACAATATCTGCGCTTGATCGTATCTTTTGAGCTGGCGCGTGAGCAGGATTATTTACCTCGTTCGTTGATTATGACTTTATCTAACCATGCATGGGAATTGGTCTCGCAACTTTTGGATCATTATCTTAAAGATGAGATCGTCGCCGCGTCTTTGACCTTGGTGTTGCTGCTTAGTGAGTTGTCGGATAGTCCGGTGCGCTCGGAAGTGTATGAGCATTCGCGCGCGGTGACGGCAGCCACGTCATATATAAATCAATATCTGGTCAACGCGTTCAGCGTTAAAGATGTAGCTGAAGTGGCGGGACTGTCGGTTAGTCATCTGCGCCGCCGTTTCCGTGAGGAGACTGGTGTAAGTATAGGTGAATATATTGAAAGACGGCGTATCGCTGCCGCGCAACGTCTGCTTTCTGATACCAATTTAAAGGTAGAGCAGATTGCCGGTGACTGCGGTTATGACTCTATTTATTCCTTTAGCCGTTTTTTTAAACGGAAAACCGGTATTTCCCCGCTGGCGTTCCGTAAACATTGTCGCAGCAACGCCGGAATGGAATAACTGGACGTGCTACTGACACTTTACTCTCATTCCATGTCTATGATTTTCTTTGCGGCAATTTAAAAAGGGCAGGGGGCGTATTAGCATTTGAATTCACTTTGTGCTCTCCTGTGAGAGTGCAGATAAACTGTATATAATGTCCCCTTGCCTGCTACTATAAAATGCTTGAATTATTGTGTCTATGCTTTTGAACCATTCCTGACTCTTATCAATGCCGGAATACCAACAAGTTATTCACAGGCTCAATCACTAAACTTATAAACAATTTTTATATAGTCTTAAGGGAAAAGAATTTAACCATCATAATAAACCAACAAAAAGCTATATTCAATTTAACATAATATATATTATGCGACCTTTACCACCAATAAAAAAAATTGAAACCGAAGTTTCAAAACCGAATTTTTCAAACAACACTATACAGGCTTACATACCTGCATCAATCTACCACCGATTGATAAAGAAAAATTAACACGACAAAAGAAGAATACAAATAAAAAAACATCATTTCATGATAATTGCAAAAATTTGCAAAATAATATATATGCTGTCGCACTTATTTATACTTAAAGCAAGAGCCCCCACAAGGGGGGCTATCGTTCGCGTTGCTCACTCTAAAGGCGCGATAAATCGCCTTGCATTGCTGGACGGGGATTAAATCCCCCTACCCCTTTACAGCTATAAACTGCTTATTTTTAGAAACGTTCGTAAACTCACTAAAATAAGTTTTATAGTTCGGCTCTGCGAGGCTGGTAGAGTTGCAAACTTTTTGCTTTTTTTGGGAACCGGCTTTCCGCTCAATGCTCACATCCAGCTTGCATTTTTTTTTCTTCACAAATTTTTTTCTATTGCTTTAAAACTCTTTTACTTCAAAAAAATTTCCTGCATAAAAAACCGCTTTTTCTTCCGTGCGTTCCGTACTCAGAAACGCTAAATACTGCGCTTCCTGCTCCGCTTTCACTCCCGGGGCTACGCCCCTAACGCCTTTTATTCGGGCGAAAAAAAAAGCAAAAAGGTTTGACTAAGGATAACCAAACAACCGGGCAAAGCCCAAAGGAGCTAAAAATGAAATATTCAAACACATTGCTAAAAAAATCCAAGACGTGGCAAGGAATTGGCATAAAAGCCAAGATAGAATCCAAATTTGTCCATACGCATACATGCGCATATGGCTCAAATGGATATGAAGTAATCATTAGAGTTTGGGACGAACCGGGAAAAAGTCTAGCTACGCACCGCATTTGGGAAGTAGAATTTCATAACATGAAAGAAAAACTATCCACAAATCTTTATTATCTGTTAGATGTCGAAGATATGAAATTTATCAGCGCAATGACAAATAATGCAAACAACGGAACAGAATTCGCAAAGAATATTTTCGAAACTTATAAATAACACAAAGCCCAAAGGAGCGAAAAAAAATGAAAAAATCAGACGTTGAAAAATTGATTAAAGAATATCTGCAAACAGCTGCAGAAGATTCATTTAACAAAGCACATGAAGAACAAAAAGACCCAACGGTCATATACCCCTATGCATTTGGAAGCCTAAAAGCAAAGATAGAAATTTTTATAGAAGAATTTGAAAAACTGGAATAATATTCCTCAGCCGATATTAAATTTTTTCGTCTGCGCCGCCGTAACTGCTCGACGCAAAAAATTTAATATCGGCTAAAAATGCAATTTTTTGCAATTACATTTATTTTATTGCCTATAAAAACTTATTTGATATATTACACAAAACAAAGCGAGAAAAAAAATAAATGTATAGCACAATAATAGACATTATAATAATAACAGCAATAATCATAACAATGATTATATACTGGAAGAAAAACCCACCCAAGAAAACCCACCCAAAGAAGAAAACCAGTGCAAAGCAAATCGGGCAAGAAATGAACGAACTAGAAAAAGCATTAAACGTCATTCAACGCAGAGCCGGAAAAAAAATAAAAAACTCACTCATATAACAACATTAAAGAGACTTTAATACTTAAACAAACTCAGACACGGACAAATGATTAAACGCCGTCAGGAGGCTTAAAAAAGGCTATGACGCTTCAACAATACGAAGCACAAAATACAGATGCCTGTTTACTTTAATTTCCGTCGTTACTCTGAATAAATATCCCAAGTATGGAATATCAGCCAGGAACGGAATACCTTTTTCGTATTTGACCGTTTCACCTTCCTTTTTAAGCTCACAGAGTAACACCGGCGTAAACCCCTGAAGCTTTACAGTAGTATTCAACGTTGACGATGATTTTTTCAAATCGCTTTCAGCGGTGGAATTCTCCACTCGAACTTGAAAAAACCAAACGTCAGAATCAGATTGACTAAAAGCCTTTAACTGTATTATCAATCCAGTTTCTTGCGTTGAATAAGATTCAACAACGCGCCTACCCTCAGCCGATTCAGAATAAACAGGACGATCAGTTGAATCCCCTACATGTAAAGAAATATCTTCCCCAGTAAGCAAGCCAATATCTGTATTAATAATTGATTTTGTTTTTAAATAACTGCATTCAGCTTCTAAGCTAGCAATCACAGACAAAGACAAATGACTAACAGGATCAAAAGTTTTAAGAAAATTCGCGGTAGAAAAAGCATACTCAAATGATTTTTGAATATCCACGCCCAGAGATAGATTTTTATCACTGGTGAGCTCGAAAACGGTTAAATGCACCTTAACATATTTACGATCGGTTATATCTTTTATTGCCGACGCTATTTTCATTAAATCACGTTCAGAACCAGAGGCGATGATTTTATCGTTAAGCACTTTTACCGAACCGGATTTAAAAACTGTTTCAATATTGGCGCTAATTCCGGCAGAATCGAAAACAAGGATGTTTTCAGCATTACCGCCAATATAATAAATACCCTTACGCTCGAGCCATTCCACACCCAAAAACCACGAAACACAATCTAAAGTCTGCGCCAAATCAAGACCGGTAATATTACCGTAAATTTGACGTTCTTTTATGTCCTCGAAAACAATAATATTAACGCCATAAAAGTCAGAAACAGCCTGCATCAACTGCCATACCGGCAGACCACTGCAAAGCATGAAGAAATCATTTTCTCCCCCCCTGCCCTGCTGCTGGCTCTGCTTTTCGTCCTGTTGGCTCTGCTTTTCTTCGACTTGGATATTTTTTGTAGTCTCTTGCTCCGTCGATTGCGACATTAAAAGACTTGCCGGAAGCAACAGACCGGAACACAACAAAATCACGGGTAATCTTTTCAACTTCAAAACCATCATAAATTTGACCTCGTTTAATATAAAAGTTATCTGCCCAATGTATAAAATTAGGCGTTACAGAAACAATATTTTCACGCTCGACTATTTCAGGCTCAGGAGCCGGAACAGAAGCAGAAGCAGCTACAGGAGACACAGGAGACACAGGAGACGTAGACGCCGGAACCGATTCAGAACTATTAATAGTTGTTTCCTGGACCGGCTTGCGGCCACTAATCCGGCGTGGAAGTTCAGTTAAAACATTCAAAAACGAGAAAAAAAGCCAAATAACCATAACCAGCATGATAATAGAAAACCAAGCCTGTTTGAACCAATCGGTAATATATGTATACGCTTTTTTATGTATATCCTCACTCTCGATATTCTGCGGTATCATCTTATTGCTCAAAGTGTCAGCCTTAGAACAAGAATTATAGCACTTGAATAAATACGGAATAGTCGGCAACCTGAAATAATCAGAATGTGTTGATTCATCACAACCATCATAACAGTAAACCTCAAAAAACTGGACAGGAAAGCGCAGACCACGAAGCCAGCCCAAAAGGAAAGGATGCTTTTTTGCGTAATGCTCAGGTAAAATGTTTTGAAACTTACTATTTTTGACTTCGTACATAAAAACGGCATTATCCCTTAAAACCTGGTCTATATAATTTTTACGGTGTGTTACCAAGTAAATTTCATCCCCATAGTGACCATGATGCAAGGCGAAAGTCATAAGCTCAAGGCGCCATGCTTTTGTTTCTGCGTCATTGCGTTCACCGGACAAGGTTTTTGCGCTGAAAATCATATAGCTTTCATCATAATAATGGCGACTATTCGCCTTAGTATAATGCCAGAAGCTTTTTAAATATGAGTAATGATAAAGAAGTTGACCGGATAAATTTTCATTGTAATCATGTTCACGATTACGCGCTTTATGATGCCTACACCACAGACGATTTATCTTGTAGAACTCTTTCAGGTCTGAAAGGCAAGAAAACGCCCTGAAAATATGCATACGCTCGAGAATCGGAATCACAAGACTTTCGTAAAAAATCTTATGCTCTTTTTCGGCTCTGCGCTTTGCTACATAATAAGCTATCCGAACCGGATTAATTTCAATGTTCGTATAAATATGACAGTTCGTATTTTCCAAGTCGTAAATAATACGCTTAACCACAAAATAACTTTTCCCGTTGCGAGGTCTGCCAGTTATAACTTTAATA
>JAFGXT010000174.1 GCA_016936495.1 Victivallales bacterium | reverse complement strand
GTCAGAGTTAATGCACCCCCTGGTCTTTGTAGGACTAAATGCACATAGGTCTTTTTTAGGGTGTGCATTTAGTTTTTCAATTTACATCTGAAAAAAATCCGGGATTTTTTTCTTGACGCCATTGACAAAGCCTTCGGCAAAAGCTATAATTACCTCATAGTGTTCACTGCTTTCACAACAAGAACAAGAAGAACGCTTGTAGGAGAAACAATGGAAGGACTAAAAATAACCCGGCATAAATCGCTGCGGGCGCAGATAGTGGAATACCTGCGTGAGGAAATACTGCACGGACGCATAGAGCCGGGCAGCATCCTGCCTTCCACCCGTGCACTGTCTGAACAATGGGGAACTCAGACGGCAAACGTTCACGCCGCGCTTTCCTTATTGGCGCAGGAAGGGCTTATCACCCGCAAAAACGGCGTCGGCACCATCGTCAACAACCGCAAAAAAAAGCTTGACACCATATTAGTCTATGAACGCCAGAATCTGTGCAGCCCGGAATCAAGTTTTCAGCGTATACTGCTGACCTATATCAAAGAGGAGCTCGACAAACGCAATATCAACTGCCGGATAGTCTATCGCAATCAGAGCGCAGACCCCTTGGCGGAAATCAGCGAGCTTGTGGATAAAGAGCTCATTCAGGGAGTGATATTGCCTTCGACCAATCGTTTTGAACGTCCATGGTTCGAAAAACTTCCGGTGCCGTTCTCGTGCATGACTTCGGCAAGAGTGAAGAATCGGGTGTTCTATAATTATCATTCTCTGGCGGAGAATGCCGCTGAAGGCTTGTCCCGCCAGGGCTGCAAGCGTGCCGGACTGCTGTTGTCCATCTCTGATTCGCCCAATCCCACCGAATCCGGGGAAAAAGAGCGGCACGATACCATTGCCGCAATCCGCAACTGCCTTGCCCAAAGAGGCATAGAGACCCGCGACGAATGGATATACACCTCGGATAAATCTCCGTCTGAGAATATCCCTGACTATACCCGCTATGCTTTTGACGGGTTCAATCATATTTGGAGCGCCGCCGAAAAGCCCGATGGCTTATTTGTGTTCACCGAAGACCTCATTTCCGGAACACTCATTGCGATGATGACTGCTCAGCTTAGATTTCCGCAAGATATCAAGCTGGTTTTTCATCGCAATACCGGTAATACGCCATTATGCCCGGTACCGTGCTATTTTATAGAAAGCAACACTCGTGACGTTGCCGCGGGATTGGTCAATCTGGTAGTGGATCAATATAACGGACGCGAAATAAAAGAGTATAGGCACGAATATGAGCTAACTAAAAACAAAGCATCAAACCCAATAAATGAAAGGTGAAAGTAATGAGAAGGAATAAATTTACACTTGTCGAACTCCTCGTAGTGATAGCTATCATCGCTATTCTCGCGTCAATGCTCCTGCCTGCCTTAAATCAGGCAAGAGGCAGAGCCAAGGCTATAAAATGCACCTCCAACCTAAAGCAATGGGGAACTGTTTTCCAGTTGTACATGGACAGCTATGAGGGCTGGACGCCAGCTCCTACTGCGCCATCATGGTTCTCTCAAATCATAACTGTAATGCCAGGCAAGGCCGGTTACAGAGATTTTACCAATTCTCATGAATCACGAAGTGATCTTGATATCTGGAATTGTCCGGAAAATACCAAACAAATCTATTATGCGAAAGAGCAGTTTGGTGAGGAATTCAATTCATATCAACCGAATGGGTGGAGCTCTGCATCTCGGCAATTAATGGGGGCGAGAAACTCGGAATTCCGATATCCGTCCATTCTGATTGCGCTGTTGGAAGGAGAGTACTACCGTACCGAGGCATGGAAGGATGCAGCTACTACAGTACGTTATGCGCATAGTTCCGGGACTAATTTTCTCTGTGCCGACGGGCATGTCGAGTATAATCGTGGCATTCTCGCAAGCAGAGGAACATTTACTGGAGGTGCCAGCAATCACGCAAATTCCTATGCCAACGGAAAACGTTGGTATAAAAATTAATAATTAATCTAAATTGAATTTATAAAAAACAAAAGGATAGCATAATTATGCGATTTGCAAAGAATCTTGTATTTGTCTTATGCTGTGTCGTCAGCACCGTTGTTTGTGGGAAAGGTATTATTGAATGCGATTTTTCTGGGACAAGGGAAAATTTCACTTTTAAAGGAGCAAAGGGAAGGATATTTGTTCAGCAACCCAATTCGGTTACTGTGGAAAACCGTGCTTTGAGAGTTATTCAAGAGCCGGAAGCCAAAGGCGGCAGAGTTGGGGGAATGCTTATAAATCCAGAAAACGTTTCCAATTCATGGGCGGCAATGTTCGACAATGGCAGTCTCAATGGGGCATGCGATTTTTTCTTCAGTTCAGGGAACACTTTTACCAAGGATACTCCCCATTCAATTTTTCGCCCTATAGATCATGACAATCGCGCCAATGGAGGTTTGAGATTTGCCTTCCAGAACATATCAGACCAACTTTGCCTTGAAATAATCGCTCCCCCAAAAGGTATAATCCTGCCAAACGGGAAGGAAGTCAATCATCTTGGGATTAGAGGAGCCGCCGACATGGTGGCTGGTCAAACATATCATCTCGCAATTAGTTTTATTACCGGTGATGACGGTTTCATTACAGTATCAATCTACCGTAAGGCCGGAACAGGAATAATTGACATTACTAAAGATAAAGCCATTGCCAGCGGACGTTTCAAACTAAACATGGATATTGTCAAAAAAGGCTTCACTTCAGAGGCTTTTCGATTCGGCAAACTCAGTAGCAATCCCGGAATAAAAGTTCAACAGTTCTTTTCCCGGTTTTCCCTTTATGACTATATTCCGGATACGTTCCCGGCACTCGGATTTGAATTCAGTATACCGGAACATGCTGCGATGCCCCCGAAACACAATGGCACAGACGTAAAACCATCAATATTATTCGTTGGTTCAGATGGAGGGCACTGTGGCAATCTGATGGCTAAGATTCTCAACGAGGCAGGATTTAACGTTAACTCCTATTCACGCACAGAATCTTTTGTTTTTAAGCCATTGTCCTGGGACGAGGCAAAAAATTATAATATTCTGGTGATTACCGGGTTGGGAGAATCAAACGCCGATGGAAGCATAACGAAAAAGAATAGCGAAAGTGTTGCTGTATTGCGACGTTTTCTCGAGTCTGGAGGCGGGGTTTTATGCATCGGGAACTTTGGACAGAGACAAACAGAAATCAGTCCTCAGGAGTTGTTTCTTAAAGGAATCGGATTGCAGCCTCTATGGTTGGAAATGCCTGTAGATAAAAAATCCGTCAAAGCAACGCCCTGGCAAGTGGATTTCGCCTATACTGAAAACATTGAAGCCGGGCCTCTGACCAAAGGAGTCAAAGGAATATGGTTTCCATTCCCATCCACGCGGATTGGCGATCAGCATCACAGTATCGCATTTAAAACAGACAACAACTGGAATATAGCTGTTAGTGGCTCTGATGATTCTCAAACAACTTACCAAATCAAAGGTTCTCACACCTCAGATTCCAAAGCGAAAGCAGATCCCACATGGGAAACCAAAGTACCCTTGGCGGCATATCGCCAACTTGGGAAAGGACGCGTCGTTTTTTTTTCACCGTGCTATCAGTATGTACAATCAAACACCGCCTTCAAAGATATGCAACGCATTATGCTTGAAAAAGGATTGAGCAATCGTCTTTCTGATGGACTTAAGTTCATTATCAACTCTCTCAAATGGCTTGCGGAACCTTCGCTGGAAAGCAAACAGCTCGGCGGCGCGGCGAACAATCCCTCATTGCTTGTTGACCCGGATAAGATCGTATACGGCAAATCCTATAATTGGGATAATCCGCGCGAAATCGCCGGTAGAAACTTTGACATGCCCGGTCTGGTCGGCGCCAGAAGCAATTTTTCCAGTGGCAAGGGCAGCCCTGAGGAATGGGTCGCCGCCGCAAAAAAACACGGACTGCGATTTATCGTTTTCCTGGAGGAATATACCCACCTTACAGAGGAAACTTTTGCCAAACTCAAATCTGAATGTACCCGGCTCTCGGATGAGAATTTCACGGCTTTTCCCGGTTTTACCATAGATGATGAAATCGGCAATCATTATTTTTACTTTAGCAGCGTAATTCCACTGCCGGAAGAAGAGCTGATTGATAAAAACCTGAAGGTGTTCACCTCATATGACCCCGCTCTCGGAGGGCATATAAAAGGTCAATTAAATATGACCAGCCTCAGATACGCGATTGGTAAATGTATCGGTAAATTCTCCGGCGGTAACTATTTGTTCAATAAAGATGCCGCCCCGTTCGCCGATTGGTTTGGCAACTGGAACACCATGGGTGTGGTTACATCCCGCAACGGTGAGCTTGAGGAATTTGCCATGGAGGATTATTTTGCAGTGATAAAATCTGGGCAGGGGCCTACTCCAGTAGCAATCACTTTTGTGGATTCTCCTGACAAAATAGCGTCGGTCAAATGGAAAACCGTATACAAATCGAGAAACAACAACAATTCTGAGCTAAACTCTTTTTTCAACGACCGGAAATTCTTTCCCGATAATCCCTGCTCCACCTATATTACCAGCGGTCCGGAGATACGCGACTGGTCATTCATTGGTTCACGCGACTACGAGGGCAACACTAAAGGCGACTTCGAGTGGCGCAATTATCGCTGGATACTACGCGGAAAAGTAGCGTCCGAGGTCGGGCTTAAGGAAGTAATCGTTAGAAACGGTCCGGACGTTTTCCGTCGATTCAAGGTCAATGGCGAAAAAGAATTCCGTTTTTCCATGGATTTGAACCATGACAAACAGAAATATCTGTTGCTGGAAGTGGTAGATCTCAATGGCAATCGCGCTCTAAGTCGCGAAATGTGGGATAGAAATCACCGTTTACAGGAATTCATGTGTGCAGATCGAAATAATCAACTAGGTTACAGTCTTACCGTAAATTCAGAAGGCAATCGGGTTAAAGTTGGAAATAACTTATCCATGGCGACTCCCCACAAACGGGTGCACTCTGGAAGTTTCGGGCTCTCTCCCAATGGATTGTTTAGAGCTGTAACCGGATTTGATGGCGGCATCGCAACTTCTTTCGGCTCGGAATTCATGGGCACACCTGTATTTAAGTTGAAAAATGGAGAAACCATTACTCTACCAAGAGTAATACAGTCTTTCCGTAAATTACATTCATTTGACGTCAGCATCGGCAGTGGAAAAATGCAATATGAATTTTCCGATAATATAAAAATTGCCAATGTATGGCATACATTATGGAAGGTCAATCCTACGGAATATGTTGATGTTGATTATGAAAGAACTTACTTTCAGCTTGACCCCGATCAACCGACGGCGATACAGTTACTGTCAATGACTTTCACGCTTAAAAAAGACATGCCAAACAATGGTCTGTTCATAGATCGCCACTTACGCCCCAATAACGCCAAACTGTATTCCGCCCGCTCTTCCGATGGACGCTTCTGGGCTGGCGGCTGGGATGAATCCGGCGAACGAGACAAAAGTGTTCCTTTCAAATTTCAACCGGGCTCATATATTGCCGCGTTTGAGTCTTTGACCGGAGGCAATGCCGCGTATCCGCTCAGCGATGGCATGGACGGTATTCTACGATTGAATGACAAGAATTCATTTTTCAGCGTGAAATTGACCGAAGACAAGACGCCTCAGAAGAAAGGTGAGTCAGTACAACTGTCTGTATTATACGCGGGAATACCAAATACCAATATCCATGACCAATACAACAATTCATTCTTTGAAGAACTTTATCATCAGTTCGGACTTGACGGAGGCAAGGGAGCTTACTCTCTGGAGCTTTCATCCGGCAAAGTGCTGTCACAGCGTTTTATCCTTGAGGTCGATGGTGGCAAAGAGCGATGCCTGGCAGGAAAGATCAGTGGCAAACTGATTACACGCCTGCCGGTAAAGATTATCAACGGCAACAGTAACTGGTCGGCATTTCTATTTGATTCAAAAGAAAACGCGGCAAGACCCCTTGGCGTCGTCGACAAGACCATATGGGCTTCACTGCTGGTAACGGGTCAGAATTTTTTCATCGGTCATCCGGTAACCGCGGATAATGAAGAGTTGCATATACAGCTGACTCAAACTGGCGATGATTCATGGAATTTGGAAATACACAATCCTACAGATAGTGAAATCAGTGCCGACATTAAACTTAGTCATCATTTTCCACCTTTCAACAACATGAAGCAACCAAATAAAGTTACACTGAAAGCGGGGAGCTCTGTTCATTTGAAACTTAAAAACTGAATTGTCAAATAGGTTAGCACCGTGCGGCGGAGCGATCTGCCGCACGGTGTTTTTTAGCGGACTTCAAGTAATAAAGCGGAATGCCCCGCGAGCGGACGGTCTAAGTCGGCTTTTTCGCCGCTCCACATATCCGTAAGCGTGGTGTCGCCGAAGCCGGCGTTGAATATTTCCGACCGGACGTCGCGCGGCTTTGAATCCCAGTTGAAACACGCCAGATGAGCTTTCACGCCATCGCGCCGGGTCAAGCTGTCAAGCGGATACTCTACCAGCAAGGTTTCGGGGAAAGCATCGCCTGTAAAGGCGCGCCGATCAAGACACTGTACTCGATGCCCGCGGTCAATGCGAGCCAGCAGCTTACACCACAACGCGATCTGCTTGTCCGGCATGTTTTCCACCGCGCCGCCAAGCTCGATTATCCCCTGAGTGATGAATATCCACGTCAGACGGAAGAGCTGTTCGTTTTCGGGCACGTCTCCGAAACCCGCGCTGTCCATGTTCAGCAAAAAAGTCTTGCGTCCCTCAAGCAATATCTGGGGCAAGGTGGCTTTGCAGGCGCGGAGCTGCTCTGCCCAGGTGCCATCATGAATATCACAACCGCAACGATAACAATCGGCGTTCAAACCGGGAAAGGGATTGCCCATGCTCATGGCGATACAAGTCATAAACAAACCGTCATTGCCGATGCGCTTGCGGATCTCTCCAAACACAAAATCACGCCATTCCGGCCCTGAACCGCCATTGGCAAAACACGCGCTCGCCAAAGTGAACCAGTGTGTCATGAAGTCAAACTTCACGCCTTTGTAGCCCCATTGTACAAAGAGCAGATCAAATACTTTCAGCAGAAATTCCCGCGCTTCAGGCACAGATACGTCAAGAAAAGTGCTCTTGCCAAGCAGCGCCGGATTGCCCGACGCGTCCTTCAACAACCATTCGGGATGCTCCTGCGCCAACTGCGAATCCAGATACACCGCGGGCGAAAGCCATATACAGGGCGTCAGCCCGGTCGCGCGTATTTCATCGGCCACATATTTCATTCCGCGCGGAAAGCGATCGCGGTCGCAGTCCAAATCCGGATAAAAACAATCCAGCGGACCGTTGCGCGTTCCCCGGTTTTTCTGATAACCATCGTCTATCAGAAAATGCGTACACTCCGGGACGCGTTCCGCCAGAGCGCGGGCGCGGTTGACGATAAGTTGTTCATCGATATTGCGCAAAGTCCCGTAGTTCCAGGTACAGAACACCGCGCCGTGAAGCATCGGCGAATGCTGCCCCTGAAATGAATAAAGACGGTTGAGCTCTTCCACGTATCCGGCATAGGCGTCCTGCGGATGAGTGTTTTCCAGTATCTGATAAAACACGCGTGAAAGCGTGATCTCTTCCCCAACCGCGAGCTCAAAAGCCTCCGCCAGCGGATAAGTCTGAATGCCCCGGCAGGTGCGGATAAGCTTATTTTTCTTATCGCCATTGCCGTCAAGCCCCAGTTCCCAGGAACGTTCAAAACGGGTCTGATCGAGGTCGCCCTCGACCAGCAGCGCCTTGTAATCCTCATCGCAGATAACGAAAGCGGGGATATGGTTGCCCTCGCCGATATTAAAACGCTTCGGACGATAAGGCACGGGACGGATCAGCGGATATTCCGGGCGACTGTCCGGATACTTTTCGGTGCGTACATTGGAACTGTGCATATAGCGCAGCGTGTACTCATGAATAGTTTCCAGAATGATCTTCCCAAAGTCATCGACAATGCCGTCGGACGCCGATTCCACGCGCAAAGCCTCCGTTCCGGTATTGCGTAACACGCGGGTAATGACCAGCGCGTCATCGGCGCGCGGTTCAAAACGGATAATCTGAGTACCCGCTTTGCCTGTCAGGGTCATAATCTGACTACCGTCATTTCCCCGCGCCACGTTACATTTCATCGCACCGGACGTCTCGCCATTGAGCTCAAAGCCCATGCCCTGCCAGCCCGATACTTCCGTCCCGAACGACCAGCGCCCGCTTTCAATATTTATTACTGCGTTCAAGTTACTTTCCTTAGTTTTAATTTTACATCCCGGCACGCATCAGCAGCGCCTGGGTGGTTTTTATGTTATTTTTTCCTGATATTGATAAAACGATGCTCGAAAGGATCAAGATAACCGGTCAAATCTATTTCCGAATCGTTCTTTACCGGAATTCGAAAAGCAGTATCCGAGTCCGTAAAGAAAACCTCAAACTCTCCTGGAGTAAGCCCTAGGCGCTTAAGGTTAAGAGTAAATACATAGGGTTTATTGTCGCTTCGACCATATGCACTGTCATTCATAGTAAGCAATAGTATATCCCTGCCATCTTTTTTAATCCATGCACTGGTTTTCCCTGCCCAGGCTTCTTTTACCGGCGGCTGTTTGTCCCAATAAGGGATAAAGTTGACGCCGGGTTCTTCAAGCCCCCACTTATCTACTATGTTATTTTTATTTTGCACATACTTTCCAGGCATGAAAAAACAATGGATATCAGCGAGCATAAAATATGCCAACGCGAGGTTGAAAATCCGTTCTTCTTCTTCACTGAAGCGTCTAGTTGTCTTTTCTGCAACCCACTGGAGAAAGCGTGAGTCGATAGCGGGAACCAGTCCGATATTTTTGTAATTCAACAGAAAACGCAACTTATCATCCGTCAGTCCAGCCTTAAGCCCTTTGGTCTGCATCGCGCCTAAAATATCTCCCCATCCCATGAATTCACCATCGTAGATACAGGAGGAGAAAGACAATACGGGTAGAAACAAGGAACTTGATGGGTGAATAAATAGATGTGCATTCGGAAGTTCTTTTTGCAGAATAGCCTGTAGACGACGCATTAATTCTCTACCCGCAAGTATAGGATATTCCGGTTTAATGCTGCCATCACGATCAACATAGCCAAATCCGGCGTGAGTATTGGCTGAAGGATAAGCTCCGGCATAGCCGTCAAAATACAAACCGTTACTGTCTTTGGTTTTGAAGAATTCGTTTACTTCCCAACAGAATCTGTCGCAAAAGCTCTTCGATGGATTTATCTGGCATTCGTTCCAGTTTTTAGGCTTGCCGTATCGGATATTGGAGGGTTCACGTACCCATTCCGGCTCAAATTGCCGCCATAGTGGAAAGAAGTTGTAAATGTCTTCATCTTTATAGCTTCTCATTCCACGAAAAAGGGTGGATGTAAATGGCATCATTCTGGTGCGTAGTACTTTAGGATTGTCTTTGTTGTGGCTCCAGTGGTTGGGCGTCACCCATCCCGGAGCGGCCGACCACCAGCCGTAATTTAGCGACAAGGTCGTAAATTTATCAGTTTGTGCACTACGGGAAAGGGTAGCATACGCTCCGAACCCACGCCAATGATCAGGACGCGGACGCACTGGAGATGCCATGTATCCGAAATTGATACTAAACTCCTTTGGCATTTTAATGGTATCATCAACAATATTTAATTGCAGGTAACCGTAATCCTTGGACATGCCCACCTTTAACGCCTTGGTGGCGTCTCCATACCACCATTGTGTAGATTCAGCAAACCACTGAAAACCAACATCAAAGTTGCCCACAAAAATATAGCCATTGAAATCCCCTTCCCATGGGGTAGTGCCTTGGGGAAAATTGCAGTCTCTCTGAGTAGGATACTGCATATATTTGCATATCTCTTTGTTAAAAGGAAATTGAGCCTGTAAACCGGATATACTTTTCTCTTCATCGCTTTTGAAATCAAATTCACTCCACACCATACCGTCATATTCAAGTATGGTCTTTGCTGTTACTTCGTAACCGCTGATTGTACTTTTGCTGCTAAATCTGACTCTGGTGGAAGAAACCTCAGTAATTTCCGGCGCGCTCCATTTTACTTGAGAAAAAATTCCCCCCTTTTTCTCAAGTAGGCGTGGGGCGTCTTTGAATACATTTACCCCTTGAGTAGAAATCTGGCTGGCAAGAGGACCATCAAAATGGTATGTTCGACCCCATACAGATGCGGTAAAACCTTCGGCACTTCGATCGACCTTTACCGGCGTCCATGGAGAAAGTACCACATCTTCAGTGCCTAGTTTATTATTCATCCATTCGGGTTTGACCTTTTCAAACTCTGATTCTGGAGAAGCCGCACCTCCGGCAAGAGTGGCGGTGATTATGTATTTGCCAATGGGTAAATTAGAAAGATCAATTCGTAGTTCCTTAGGGCTTTCGATAAATTTCACTGTTTCAGAATGGACTTTATTCCCCGCCACATCCCGAATATAAATTGATACATTCTTTTCCTCTTTGCCTTGCGCCATCAGAGTGACGATCAAGTATGAATTGGTTTGATAAAATTTGGTATTAATATTCAGTTCGTTATTTACACCTTTGGCTGCAAACTCCATGGCTCCAAATTTGTACATTTGCTCAACCTGTCCGTCAAAAACAAAACTGGAAAAGAATGTGATGTCGTCCAACATAAACGTCCATGGTTTGCGGGATTCAGGTAGAGCTCTGTCGTCGCAACCCGGGTCAACAAACAAGCGTCCAAACTCAGGATTATAGCCAAGAAAAAAACTTTCTCCGAAATCTCTTATCCGTATAGCCGTACTGTTACTGTAAGCTGTCCTTTTGCCATTCAAGTAGGCTGCTATGAAGCCATCACGCCAAGTAAAAGCATAGTGATGCCAGTAGCCCTTTTTCAAGACGCTTTCCAGGTCGTTTGCTCGTTGCAGGGAGGCAGAGACCGTACGACACTCAGGGAATCTCATAACGGTCTGTCCATTATTGCGAAATAGAACCATTCCCAATGATTTGAAATGCCAATATTTCTGAATCACAAACTGGGTGTCTCCACGTGAAGAATGTATATATGCCATAATCGGATCAGACATTGAACCATCCCAATTATCCGCAGAAAGCCAGAAGGAAATAGTACCTTCCTTGCAGTTTAAATTATTTTCAGCGGCGAACTCAAGCCAGTCTTTGCCATTAACGAGTTGTAATGCTTTGCCCCCATTTCTTCCTGACACAAATTCCGGTTTGCCTTTCTGGCGTATGACCTGTGCTTTACCTTTGGCTATATCTGGTTTCAAGCCATTTTCAAAACCAATGGCGAAGCTTACATCATCCAGACCAATGCCGCTTGTTTCTGACATGCAAAAAAATGTTACCACTATTATCAAAACATAATATAGGTAATTATTTAGTCTCGGAAAGTGGTTGTCCCCGAAAAAATTCATCATTTTTTCGAGTCTACTGGTTTGCCGTTCTTGTCTTCTCATTTTTTGGGGAACCTCCTTTAAATTTTTTGACAAAATCTATGTCCCTGTTATCAATGTTTATGCTATTTTTGTGGACTCTATAGCGGATGGAACTATAATCCGGTCAACCGGAAGATTTTTCTCGCAATCTAGCGCCATTTGTATTTCCGTTTTTCCAGCCATCATCATTCAACCTTAACTTTTTCACACTAAAACTTCACGCTTCCTTTCTGTTTTTAGAGTTTCTTTATTTCCAGGTTGTCAATGAGAATTTCCCCGCCTGGAGCAATATCTATTTTCAAACGATTGACAAAATTTAGGGGGTCTTTCGTCTTTGGATTACTGAATATTCGCAGGTTTTCAAACTCTTTTTTTTCTAATGCCTTGTCCGATCCGTCAAGCTTGTTGATCGTAAGATTATACTCACCGGCTTCACTAACCTTACTTGCTATAGACAAGCGTAAACGATACCAGCATGAGGCTTCAAACGGCATTAATGTTAATCGTTCGCCCGGGCCTCTTCCGATTACATTTTTTAGTGATCCCTTATCGTAATATAATTGAATGAACGGAGTCCATTCGCTAAAAATACTGAAGACGAATGATTCTGTCCCCTTCTCCATTTTTATGTCTATTGATAGCTCAAAAGGATTTTCAATTTTGATAAAGCTTTGATGGAGCCAGCCGTTTTTCGCTTCTTTATGCCTTTGGATCATGTAGCTTTTTTCCCCGCCGTCAGTTGGCGAAGCTTCTGCTTCTGTAACCATTACAGCACACTTGTCAGAAAAATACATCCGACTCCAACCTCCACTACTGCCATGTTTGTCTAACTCGAAGGTCTGATTTACAATTACTTCTCCACCCGTCGCTATAATCCCGGATAGGAAAATGCGCTTCTCCCCGAAAGCTGGACAACTTGAATAGGTGTAAAAGGCTCCTAAATTAACAGAAATAGAAAAATCAAAAATGGAG
>JAFGXT010000173.1 GCA_016936495.1 Victivallales bacterium | reverse complement strand
TTCTGACGTCCTTGTCAGAGATTTTATTTGATCCGCAACAAAATCCTTCTTGTCATCGGATCGCGTTTCGATCTTCCTGATCGTTACGTGAATATTTATCGACGGGGTATTTTAACAATTTATAGCAAAATCACAAAAAAATCTAATTTTTTTTATTTTGAGCTGAAAAAACTTGCGCTTTCAGAAATGAGGGTTAGGTTGAAGAACAAATAATTGCGGAACCCAACAATGATATACAATACATTAAAAGAATATTTCGGTTTTAATTCTTTCAAGGCTGGTCAGGCAGAAGTCATAGAACACATAATAAAAGGACAATCGGCTGCGGCTATATTTCCCACCGGTTCCGGCAAATCGTTGTGTTATCAGATATCCGCACTGCATCTGCCATGCCTTACTCTGGTGGTCTCTCCATTGCTTGCGCTGATGCAGGATCAACTCGAATTTATGTGTAAAAATGGCATTCCTGCCGCACGCATCGACTCTTCGCTGGATCGTAATAAGGAACAGGAAGTAATGCGGGACGTTAGAAACGGACACTGTAAAATCCTGCTCATATCGGTGGAAAGACTTAAAAACGAACGTTTCAGGAATTTTTTGAGTAATATTCCTATATCGTTGCTGGTCATAGATGAAGCTCACTGTATTTCTGAATGGGGACATAATTTTCGTCCGGATTACCTTAAACTACCCGCATATCAACGCGATTTCAACATACCTCAGGTACTGCTATTAACTGCCACCGCTACTCCGGCGGTGATAGATGATATGTGCCGGAAGTTCTCAATCAGACGCGACGCGGTAGTGGTAACAGGTTTCTATCGGTCAAATCTTCATCTTGACATAAAACCAGTGGATGAAGCGGATAAACCCGCAACACTATATAATATACTCAAAGATACGCCGCAATTGCCGACTATTGTATATACTACTTTGCAAAAGACCGCCGAAGAAGTCGCACAATATCTCTCTGAACGCGGTATCAACGCAAAGGCATATCACGCGGGGATGAACAATGATGAGCGGGAAAATATACAGAATTCTTTTATGTCCGGAAATACCGCCTGCATTGTCGCCACCATCGCTTTCGGCATGGGCATAGACAAGCGGGACGTCAGGCGCGTTATCCATTATAATCTGCCCAAGTCCATAGAAAACTACAGTCAGGAAATCGGTAGAGCCGGACGCGATGGTCAAGTCTCAGAATGTACGGTACTGGCAAATCTCGATAATGTAAACATTCTTGAAAATTTCATTTACGGCGATACACCGGAACAGGAAAATATCAGCAGGATACTGGAGCAGATACCGCGGGACGGCGGCAACTGGGAGTTTAAACTCAACCAATTGTCCACACTCAGCAATATACGTCTGCTCGCCCTGAAAACTCTACTGGTATATCTGGAGATGAAAGATATAGTCAAACCACTTTATTCCTATTTCGCCGACTACCGTTACCGTAATGTCATAAGCGATGATGAAATAATGGGTAAATTCACTGGAGAACGCAGACAATTTCTGGAAACTTTGTTTTCCGGGGTGGATAAAAAACGCGTATGGACAACCGTAAACTTTACTCAAGCCAATAACAAAGCCGGACGCGACCGCGTAATCACTGCCTTGGAATACTTTAATGAACAGGGATATATTGAGCTGGCGGCTAAAGATATAACCGAAGTATTTGAAGTAAAAGATCGTACTTTCGATTTGGATTTTATTGCGGGAGAGCTCTATGACTTGTTTCATCGCAAAGAACACATAGAGTTGGGACGCATTGAACAGATGTTGAATTTTTTCAGCAGCGGAAAATGTCTCTCTTATGCCCTTGCCGCATATTTTGGCGAACAACTTACACAAAAAAACTGTGGTCATTGTTCCGTATGTCAATCTGGCGGCGTATCAATCAGACATAGCGTCGAACTGCCTCCTTTGAGCACTTTTGATTTTCATGAACTGACTCGTAAATTTATCGAAAAACTTAATCAGACGCCATCTTCAGAATTATTGACCCGTTTCTTATGCGGCGTCAATCTTCCTTGCTTTACTTTGATGAAAGCAAAACAGCTACAAGGCTTTGGAATTCTGGAACGTTATCGTTACGCAGACGTACACGAATGGGTCATGGCGAAAATGCCATTTACCTTTTAATTTCTTAACAGCTTGGAAATCCAACATCGAACATCTATACTCACCATCAAGAAAATCGACGTTAATTTCAGTACCGAAAAGCGCGACAGAGAACAATGGCTGACGGAGCCGGTTAGCCGATAAGCACCTTAAAACTCATGGAGCCGTAATCTTTATCTGTACCTGCGCCGGGTATACATTGACAATTTTCATACTCTGATCATCCACCCAGCAGTTAAGATCAACCATATAGGTACCTGGCTTGTCAAAGCCGGAAATATCCACATAAGGTCTGATATTGTCCGGTTTAAAAGCCAAAAGTTCACTTCGCGCTCCAGATAAAATCACTTCAGCATGCGGACTGGTGAGCAATTCCACTTTCAATCCTTGAATATTTGTACTGCCCATCATACGTATAGGCACTGATTTAAAAGTACGGTTAATAAACTCTCTGACTATCTCGACTTCCGCTTTAACCTCTCCAGGAACAGTTCGGGCTCCCGGCAAAGAAGCAAGTTTCACGTTATATTCAAAACTCTCAATAGTGGATCCATCGAGTGGAATCGGCACAGTCGGAACGGATTCTATATTTTCAAGCATACTCTTGGGGCCGGTAATGGCGACCATTGGCGGGCTGAGTTTGACCTTGCCAACCTTAAGGTCAACAGGCAGCTTTTTCATTGAATCAAAACGCGCCTGCACCGGTATCTCCCGGGTATCCTGTTCTTCGATGTTCAAAGTAAGATATTCGGGAGTAACACTTACCGCACGGGTTCCCACCGGAGTACGTATATCCCCGACATTTATCTTTATATTATAAGGCATTGAGGGGGTAAAACGTTCCTGCTGAACATCAAGCCTTATACGCACGTCAGAGGCGGTAATACTGCTTAACGCACGTTTACTGCCGCGCAGAGTAACACGTACTCTTTTCACTTCCGTATCCCTGTCTACCAGCCCGGGAGGCACAACCACACTGACAGGCACATTCTGTACATTAAGCACATCTCCCACCTTAAATGAAACCGTAAAATATACCAGGCAGGCAAAAAACAGCGATATAAATTTACGGACAAAATCATTTCTGATAATACCCGGCACCCAATCTATGAAGATTTTACGTTCTTCTTTATCAATATTGTCTTTGCCGCTCATACATCAATCCTTTGTAAAGACGCTGAGTTCGTCATTATCTGTTACCGTATCAAATATATTGCTGACCCCACCTTCCTTTATCATCAACAAACCGCTCAGAAAACGTCCCAGTCTATCCGGCGGGATATTGCGCTTCATGCGTCCGCGACAGGCAATGCTGATGATACCGGTTTCCTCGGAAATAACCAGAGCAACGGCATCAGTCTCCTCGGTGATACCGAGAGCTGCACGGTGGCGGGTTCCGACCGACGGCATGAAATCCTCATTCTGGGAAAGAGGCAGAATACAATGCGCGGCGATTATTTTATCGTCATGAATAATGACCGCTCCATCATGCAGCGGGGAGTTCGGGAAAAAAATCGACTCAATCAGATAGGAGTTAAGTTTAACGTCCAGCTTAATGGCGTCATCCGCAATAGAGCCCATGCCGATCTGACGCTCAAAGATCATAATCGCGCCGATATGGCGTTTGGACATATTAACCGCGGCGGTAACCACCTCACCTATCGCCTCGCGGCGTCTTGACCGCTTCTGAGAAATAAAAGAAGTACTGCCCAACTGAGCGAAAGCGCGGCGCAGTTCAGGCTGAAACATCACGATTATAGCGGTAGCCAGAATCGCCCACAAATTAGCAAGCAGCCAGCTTATAACTTCAAAGTTCCACCATTCGGAAAGCACGGTCAGACCAATAAGGATTATCACCATTCCGGCAAGGATATAGGTACCGCGGGTACCGCGGATATAATAAAGCAACCCGTATATCAGCATAGTCAGGACACCTATCTCAAGCAGCGGCTTGACATAGAACCCGTAGATCTCATTTATCATAAGCTCCTCACCTCCTTGATTTACGACATGCGTCAAAGACGCAGAGCAACTGTTTCATTTCTTTCACATCATGGACTCGGATCAATTCCACGTTCAAAGTTGCCATCCATGCGACAGACCCGGCAGTACCCCATACGCGGTGCTGCGGTTCCGCCTCCTCAAGCAACTTTCCGATAAATGCCTTACGGGAAGTTCCGCCAAGTACAGCATAGCCATATTTTCGCAACTTGTCAATATTGCCCAACAAAGATAAATTCTGTTCCAGATCTTTAGAAAACCCTATACCGGGATCCCAGATTATCTTATCGGCGGCAACTCCGGCTTTCTCCGCTCGTCGTGAAGCCTCCTGCAACGCGCTGGAGACATCCTCCACTACATCATCATATTTCAGAAACTCATCCAACTGCATAGTCTGCGGCGTTCCCCGCATGTGCATGATAATCAATCCGGCTCCGGACTTAGCCGCAACCTCCGCCATATCGGCACAAAAACTCAAACCGCTGACATCGTTGATAATATCAGCTCCGGCGTCCAATGCCGCACGCGCCACCTCACTTTTACGGGTATCAACACTGATAACCGCCCCGGGAGCTCCAATACGGATTCCCTCAATAACCGGCACAACCCTGCGAATTTCCTCAAGCACCGGAATCTCATCAGCTCCCGGTCGGGTGGATTCTCCGCCGACGTCAATAATATCAGCTCCATCTTCAAGCATTTCAAGAGCACGCTCAACAGCGGGGGAGGCATTAAAATAATTGCCGCCATCGCTGAAAGAATCAGGGGTTACGTTAAGTATGCCCATGATCCCGGTACGCCCGGACAAGTCCAGAGAACGATCAAGAAACTTGATAATTCCGCTCATAACGGAGCCTTTTATCTTTTACAAGTTATTATTACTCTTCAGTCTGCACGTCATCTTCGGCAACAGAAGTCCCGGCGGAAGCATCCTCTATGGCAGGAGCCACAGGCTCCTGAACTTCATTGTTTTCAGCCTCATCCGGCGCAGTCGCATCGACTTTCTTTCCGCCTTCGACTTCAACAACTTTAGCTACACCGGTAATCCGGTCTTCACCCTTGAAGTTCATGATCCTTACACCACGCGAAGCACGACCGATAGTTCTTATTTCATCAACCGGAATTCTTACCATGATACCGTTCTCGGTAGTAACCAGCAGCTCATTACCCTGTACCACCTGAATCGCCGACACCACATCCTCGCCCTCATTCAAACGGATACTGGTAACGCCTTTGGCGCCGCGACGGGTCTTGCGGTAAGTTCCCACCAGAGAACGCTTACCCATGCCTCCGCTGGTAACCACCAGCATCTCCGGGCCTCCGACGACTGCGGCGGCTTCTTCGCTGTCGGCAATATCTTCATCAACATCCACAACATGTTCACGAATAATGACCATGCTGACCACGCAATCATCTTCATATTTAAAACGGATACCGGTTACGCCACGGGCGGTTCTGCCCATCGGGCGAATATCACCCTCGTCAAAACGACACGCCATTCCCCGTCTGGTGGAGAGAATAATCTCTTCGCCTTCACGGCTGATAGCGGCATCGATCAAGTCATCATCGTCGGCAATAGTCAAAGCTCTTATACCGGCACGGCGCAGGTTCTTGAACGCGGACAAACTGGTTTTCTTGATATACCCGGTACGGGAAGCCATTACAATATACTGGTCATCACTTTCCAGATCAGCGTGTTTGACTGTAAGTAAAGTCTTGATCTTCTCACCAGGTTCTATCTTGATCATATTAACGATGGCTTTGCCCTTGGAAGTACGTGTGCCCTCAGGAATCTCAAACACATTCAGCCAATGCATAAAGCCACGATCGGTAAAGAAGAATATCAAGTCATGACTATCAGCATTGAAGAGGTGCTCAACAAAGTCCTCATCCTTGGTTTCCATACCCATAATGCCTTTGCCGCCACGATGCTGAGTACGGTAAGTATCGGCCGGAACACGTTTTATATACCCGGTATCAGTAACAGTAATGACGCATGAATGACGGGCGATAAGGTCAGCCACCTTAAGATCACCTTCGTCATGAATTATCTCACTGCGACGCTCGTCGCCGTATTTGTCTCTGACCTCAATGAGTTCATCTTTGATTACGCCGATCCGCATCTGACGGCTGGCGAGCAATTCTTTCAAGTAAGCGATCTGCCGCTGTAATTCCTCATATTCACGGTGAATATCCTCGGCGGCAAGTCCGGTAAGCTGATGCAGGCGCATGTCCAAGATGGCATTGGTCTGAAGTTTACTGAGTTTAAATCTTTCGGAGAGCACCTCAGCTGCTTCCTGACGAGTCTGAGAACTGCGGATGATTTTGACCACTTCATCCATATTATCCAGCGCGATAAGCAAACCTTCAAGGATATGCGCTCTGGCTTCGGCCTTATTAAGCTCAAATCGTGCTCTACGGGTAACCACCTCCAAACGATGGTCAATGTAAGCCTGCAACACCTGAGGCAGATTCATCACCTTTGGACGGTTGTGATCTACCACCAGCATAGTCGAACCAAAGGTGGATTCCAGCGGAGTATGAGCATAAAGCTGATTCAGAACGACACTGCCCATGGCGTTACGCTTAATATCAATAACGATCCTGATTCCGACGCGGCGACTGGACTCATCACGCAGTCCGGCGATTCCGGTAATACGTTTTTCATTAACCAGATCCGCGATTTTCTTGACCAGGTTCTCTTTATTTACCGCATAGGGTATTTCTGTAACGATAATCTGTTCTTTGCCGTTCTGCTCTATGACTTCGGCACGGGCGCGCATTTTAATAGAGCCGCGTCCGGTCTCATAAAATTTCCTGATATTTCTTCTGCCGCAGATAAATCCCGCGGTCGGAAAGTCAGGCCCGTGAACATGTTCCATCAAGTCGGATACTGTAGAGGTCGGGTGTTCCAACAGCTGAATGGTGGCGTTGATGACTTCACGCAGGTTATGCGGTGGAATATTCGTAGCCATACCCACCCCGATACCGGTAGTGCCGTTAATCAGCAGATGCGGAAAACGCGCCGGAAGAACTTCCGGTTCCTGTGAAGACTCGTCAAAAGTAAGCATCATATTAACGGTATCTTTATCAATATCCGACAGCAGCTCTTCAGCGAGGCGCTCCATACGGCACTCGGTATAACGGTAAGCCGCAGCGGGGTCGCCGTCAATGCTACCAAAGTTACCCTGACCATCGACAAGCGGCATACGCATCGCGAAATCCTGAGCCAGACGCACCATCGCGTCGTAGACCGACGAATCGCCATGCGGGTGATATTTACCTATCACTTCCCCGACCACTTTCGCGCTCTTGGTATATGAATGCGACTTGGACAAACCCAACTGGCGCATAGCAAAAAGAATACGGCGGTTCACCGGCTTAAGTCCGTCGCGGACGTCAGGAATGGCACGTCCGACATTAACACTCAATGAATACTGCAAGTAGGCAGTATGCATAATATCTTCAATATTTACGGGAATATCTCTGGCGGTAATATCACTCATATTAAAATTATTTCTCCCTGTAGAAATTCGCATATCATTTTATTATTAACAGTCAACGTAATCTAGCACGATTCCGGCGTTTGCACAAACTCTTTTGTCATATCCTTTTGATAAAATATGCAATATTCATCCATCAGGTATGGCTATTTGCCAATATCAGGCTATATATTACCAAGGAACTGCAAATATCATATCAACGGGAAGCTCTATGAAAAGACATTTCAGCACTGTTTTCATTATCATGACATTTATATTCTCAGCCACTGCGGCGATATCAATACTCATTTACGGCAACAGCTACGGTCTGTTCAGCGTACCTCACGAAGGTACCGACCAGCTTACCATGCTGAAAGCAGCAGTGGCATTGTACCATGGCAATATCCCGGAAAAAAACTTTTATTCCCCCTTGTACATCTTCTATTTGTATCTGCTGGTACTGGCATCAAGCGGAAAACTATTTGTAATGACCATGCTTCAGGGGATCATGTGCGCGCTGATTCCGCCAGTGATATACAAACTGTGCCGGGCAATAAGAATGAACCGCCGCAGTTCAGCGCTATCCGCATTGCTCTACTGCTTTTACGGCCCGGCAAGTTTGCTGTCGCTGGCACTGCTCCGGGCAGTACCTCTGTCTCTGTGCTTCGCTCTGACCGCCTTGTTCATCGTCCGCGGCTTCACCGGCAGGAGCAGTGTTAAATATTTTATTGCCGGAGTCTTCGCCGGGATGTGCATGCTGGGACGCGAGAACTTCATTCCGGTAGTATATGCTCCGCTGGCACTGCTGATATTCAAAGACATACGCCACTACTTCCGCTGGAAGCACCTGGCATGGTACAGCGTCGCAGTACTGCTGACCATTGCTCCGGCGATAACATACAACACCATACTTTACAGTTCACCATCTATCGTCCCCGGGCATCTGGACAATATCTTTACGGATCATCACCGTGAAGCCCGCGGGCTGAGTGAAATGGTAACTTCAGTAATAAGAAAACTCCCGATACAATTCAACCGCTTCGTCAGCTCCTATGAGCTTGACAACAGCGTGTCCTTCTACGCGCACCGGGATATAATTCCATTCATGAATATACTTTTCATACCATACAACGCACTGCTGGCGCTTGCGGTGGTAGCGCTGATATGGATAAAGAAATTAAATCGCGGCAGACTGTTCATAGCCGTCTTGATCGCGGCATATATCGTATCCATGCTGCCTTTCGACGTCTACTACCGTTACCGGATACCACTGGTTCCGCTGCTGGCAGTGCTTGCAGGAGCCGGATTTGAATGCATCATCAGCGGCAAAAAACTACTTACGCGCCTCATGACCATACTCGTGGCTCTGCTCATCTTCTGTATGACCTGGACGGCTCCCGGCAAACTCCGGCGACACAACGAACGCTATGCCGTAGCGGATATACTTATCAACAACAAAGCCTTCGACCGTGCCGAAAAGTATATGGATGAACTGGATCGCGATGGCGTTCCGTCCCGTACTCCACGCCTGCGTCTTGTGCGCGCACTTGTACTCAACGGACAATTCGAAAAGGCGGACGCCATATACAAAGATCTGATTCTAAAAAAAACACAATCTCAAGATAACGAACCATTGCCGGACCCGTTGCAAAACCCTTAATTATATCCTTCCAACATGCCCCTTGACGGCGGACATATCCTCAAGCGAGATCAGTCCGGCATTCATTGCCCGAACAAGCGCGGTCAGATGTTCCTTGAGTTGCAAGCGGTCGACAACGTCGTCGGCGATGGAAAAAGTACATTTCACGCTCTCACCACTAATATCGACAAACAGTCCCTGGTGCGCCTTTTTTTCCGTCCGCATCACCAAAAAGTGCTCATAGGCGTCCCACAACGCGTCCGCAACGGCAATCACCGCGTCAGAGTCATCCAGACAGTCAAAAGTCATCCTCCAGCTGAACAACGCTTGCGCCGAAACACCGGTATCCGTCTCAAAAAATTCAATCACACCGTCAGACAGTTTCCGCCGAAGATACTCCCCCAGCTCGACGTCAAGTTCCCGCTCCGCGCTGGAACGTATATTCTTACAACAAACACAAAGTCTTATCACAACGTCACCATTTTCATTAATTGTCAAAATTTATATTTTACAATAACATAATCGACCGGACTGTAACATCAAGATATTTTTCAGAAAAAGTCTACCAAACCAATCATAAAAGTATTGACATATCTACGCAGAGAATGTATTTTAATGATACAAAGACAGTATCATTAAAAAAGAAGGATTTTAAATATGGGATGCTTGAAAGGTAAATCAAAGGCCGAAAAAGATGAGGCGAAATACGAATGCAGGTATTGCGGCTCACTGGTAAAAGATAAGAAGCAAGTGTGTAAAGCTAAAAAACTTAAGAGTTGAAGTCGTTTTGTTTTTTCGTTTTCTTTCTCCTCCTGTTAAGACCCGCTGTGGAGGCGGGTCTTTCTTTTTGCCATGCCCGAGGAGGGAGCTTAATCGTGCAGACGGTTATACTCTTCCATAAATTCTTCAAGCTTAACGGCAAACTGTTCCCAACCCGATGAAGCTTTTGCAATGGTTTGTTCAAGTTCCTTAAGTCTGCGATTAAGGGCGGCAAAATCAGTATCGGCGGAATTTAATGCCAGAGAAGCGGTGATCTCAGCTTGTTCAGATTCAGCGCGTTCAATTTCCTGTTCAAAATGCGCGACTCTACGTTCAAGTTCCCGTTTCTCTTTTTGCATTTCCTGGCGGACGCGGGCACGCTCCTTGCGGCGTTCTTTCTGAGAATCGGTTCCTGCTGATTGATTGTCGGAAGCGGATGAATCCTGAGCCGCGACCTCAGAATTGGAAATTGGATTTTTCTCCTGTTCAACTTTTTCTCTGTAATAAGCATAATTGCCATAATAACGTTTTATACCGTGGGGAACCATGCCAATAATATTCTCCGCCACATTTGAAACAAATTCAATATCATGACTGACAAACACCACCGTACCTTTATAATCAGCCAGCGCCTGCTGCAATGCCTCACGCGCGGAAATATCCAAATGTGTAGTGGGCTCGTCCAATAGCAAAAAGTTAGGAGGATTAACGAATATCCGGGCGAAAAGCAAGCGTATCTTTTCTCCGCCGCTCAACACCTTGCAGGGTTTGTCGGCGGCTTCACCGGAGAATCCGAAACTCCCCAGAATGCTCATCAACGATCTGGAATCTGCTCCGGCGGGTAGCGCGGCACGCACCACGTCATAAGCACTCTGTTCATCGGGCAACAGCTCGCTGAACTCCTGCGCCTGGTAGCCGGAAACCACATTATGTCCGATTACACATTTCCCCCCGGCAGGCGTAAGCATTCCAGCCATAACCTTGAGCAGAGTGGTCTTACCCATGCCATTATAACCGACAATGCCAAGCTTATCGCCCTTATCAACCTGAATATCAATATTTTCCAACACCATATCAGTGCCGTTATAACTAAAGCTCAGATTTTCCAGCCGGATGATCTCATTGCCACATGGCGGCGGGTCAGGAATTCTTATAGACCCCGAGTAATGCAACTCATCCGGCATGGTGATTTCCTCCATCCGGTCAAGCTTGCGAATCCAGTTCTGAACCTGAACCGCCTTGGTACTCTTGGAGCGAAAACGGTCGATCGAACGTTCCAGACGTTCGCGTTCCTTGTCCTGATTTTTGCGTGCCGATTCAAGTTGAAGATAACGGTTCTGGCGTTCACGCACATAATAATCATAATCTCCGGCGTAACGGATGACGTTGCCGCCGTTTATTTCCAAAGTTACATTTGCCAGCGTCTTAAGCAGAAAACGGTCATGAGAGATAAGCATCAAAGTGCCTTTGAAGGACTTAAGAAAGCGATAGAGCCATTCCACCGCGGGAATATCCAGATAGTTGGACGGTTCATCCAGCAACAGAATATCCGGATCAGAAATAAGTACCCGGGCAAGAGCGCCGCGCATCTGCCAGCCACCGCTGAACGATCCCAACGGACGCAAAAAATCTTCTTCATGAAAGCCCAGTCCGGACAATGCCGCCTCGGCGGCATGGCGCAAACGATATCCGCCAAGTTGTTCGTAACGGCTCTGGAGTTCGCCTTGCTCGGCAAGCATCTTATCGTATTCGCCCGGCTCAAGTTGTTCATGAAAACGATGTTCCAGCACATGCATACGGGCGGATATGTCACTCAGTTCCCTGACTGCGTCGGCGGCAAAGTCCAGCAGCGGGACCTCAGCCGAACCGTGTTCTATATGCTGATGAAGTATGGCGATACGCAGATCGCGCGGCACCATGACTTTGCCCTTGTCCTGCTCTATCTCACCGTTGACGATACTAAAAATGGTACTTTTGCCGGCGCCGTTGGGGCCTACCACCCCTACCCTTTCGCCTGGATTTATGCGAAAAGAGACATCTTTGAAAATATCCTTGCCGGAATACGATTTATATACATTCTGAAAATCAATCATCGCTACACAAACTACAACCGTTATATAAGAACTCAGATCAGTCCGCCCCGCTATTTAAAGCGGGGCGTATCCAGCAAACTCACACTTGCTTTTTACCGCGCATGCGCTTGCGTTCGAGTTCCGACAAATACAGCTTTCTGAGCCTGATGCTTTTCGGAGTAACCTCGACAAGTTCATCATTGGCGATATATTCCAACGCCTGCTCCAAACTAAGTTTGGTAGCGGGAAATACTTTCAGGGCCTTGTCCGAACCCGAAGCGCGTACGTTAGTAAGCTGCTTTTCTTTCTGCAGATTGACGATCAGGTCGCCTCCCTTGCTGTTCTCGCCCACGATCATGCCCTCGTAAGTGGCCTCATTTGGTTCAACAAAGAAGATTCCGCGCTGCTGAAGCGCGTCAATAGCATAAGCGGAAGCACTTCCCGCACTCATACTGATAAGAGTACCACACAGACGCTGGGGTATTTCACCCTTATGCGGCGTGTATTGTAAAAAACGATGAGAAACAATAGCTTCGCCCGCGCTAGCGGTCATAGCCTTGCTCCTGAAACCAATAAGCCCGCGTGTAGGAATATGAAATTCTACCAGTTGGCGCGCACCGCGGGACTCCATATTGATCATTTCGCCTTTGCGCAATCCGGCAAGTTCAATGATCTTTCCGGCATATTCATCCGGCACATCAACCGAAAGGATTTCCAACGGTTCTTCAATCACGCCCTCGTGATTTCTCAGAATAACATGCGGCTGAGAAACGCACAATTCATAGCCTTCGCGGCGCATGTTCTCAATAAGAATGGATAAATGCAGTACACCGCGACCACTTACATTGAACGATTCGCCACTGTTTTCGACCACTCGCAACGCCACATCGCGTTCCATCTCTTTGAACAAGCGTTCGCGCAAATGGCGACTGCTCACATATTTACCTTCTTTACCGTAAAGCGGCGAGTCATTGACCCTGAAAGTCATTGACAAAGTAGGCTCATCCAGCTCAATCGGAGGCATTGCTTCAGGAATATTAGCACAACAAATGGTGTCGCCGATGTCCACACCATCAATACCAACAATACCACAGAGGTCTCCGCAACGGACTTCGGTGGCGTCCTTGCGCTCGATTCCCTCAAAAGTAAATACCTGTTTGATTTGGGCAGGAACAGTTTTACCATCATTTTTAATCATTACCAGCGGACTTTTCAGTTTAAGCGTGCCACGGTATACCCTGCCCACGCCGATACGACCGACATAATCGGAATAATCAAGAGTGGCGACCTGCATCTGAACCGGACCTTCCTTGATCTCCGGCGCCGGAATATATTCCAGAATGGCGTCCATAAGCGGCAGAATGGATTCACGCGGATCATCAAGCGATTTCACAGCCCAGCCATCACGACCACTGGCGTAAAGCATGGGAAAATCAAGCTGGTCTTCGTTAGCGTCGAGTTCACAGAACAAATCAAAGACCTTGTCATGCACCACAGCGGGGCGAGCGTCTGACTTGTCGATTTTATTAATAACCACAACGGGCTTAAGATTGAGCTGTAAAGCTTTGTCCAGCACAAAACGGGTCTGAGGCATCGGTCCTTCGGCGGAATCCACCAACAACAGCACGCCGTCGGCAAGCTTGAGTACGCGTTCGACCTGACCACCGAAGTCGCTATGCCCGGGGGTGTCGAGGATGTTTATCTTTACGCCTTTATAATTCACACTTATATTTTTAGACAGAATAGTGATTCCGCGTTCACGTTCTATGTCATTGCTGTCAAGGAAACATTCCTGCATCTCCTGGTTGTCGCGAAAAATATGAGCCTGTTTGATGATTTCGTCAACCAGAGTGGTTTTGCCATGGTCAACATGCGCGATAATCGCGATATTTCTAAGTTCCTGCATATAATACCTGTTTTACATTCCTATTCTGTTTATTGTAAAGTTTTTACGACCGCCACAACGACAAATGTCTCTCATACCACAGCGCGCCGCCTCTCCCGTAAACACAAAATCCGCGGAGAGAAGAGGCATAATATACACCAGCAAAAGGATTTAATAATACGCGGAAGTATTTTTTATCAAAAAAAATTTGTATAGAACCCAATGACAGCCGTTTGCAATTCACAAAATAGCTCATTGCCGATTTGTTATTTAAAAGCAAATGTGCTAAATTACAGCTGAAAGATTCACTATAAATCATATATGAACAGGAATATAACAATGGATTTCAACATAAAGACATGGCTGGAGTGCCTGGATTGCGACCGTAAGTACGATGTGGATGAACTGCGCTACAGTTGTGACTGCGGCGGCACTCTGGATGTCAAACGCGATCTGGATTCAGTTGACGGCAAGGCACTTAAGGAGCTATGGGAAAGCCGCTGGGGCATGAAACGCGGAGTACTTTCCTCCGGCGTCTGGCGCTACAAAGAACTGATACTGGATCTGCCGGAAGACCAGATCGTAACGCGTCAGGAAGGAAATACCCGGCTTTATGACGCCGGACTGGCGGGCAAATATGCAGGATTAAAGAATTTTCTGCTCAAACACGAGGGCGAAAATCCTACCGGCAGCTTTAAAGACCGCGGCATGACCTGCGGCGCAACCGCGGCGAAAATGTATAATGCATCGGTAGTGGCATGCGCCAGTACCGGCAACACCAGCGCGAGCATGGCTTCATACGCCGCCGTATCCGGCATGAAATCCGTCATCTTCATCCCCGAAGGTAAAATCGCCTACGGCAAACTTGCTCAGGCATTGGCGTTTAATGGCAAAACACTTCAGATAGAAGGTAATTTCGACGACGCCATGACACTGGTACAGGAAGTCTGCAAGGAATTGAACATCTATTTGCTCAACTCCATCAATCCATTCCGCATCGAAGGTCAGAAAGCCATAGGTTTTGAAATACTCCAGCAGCTTGACTGGGAAGTGCCCGACTGGTTCATCATTCCCGGCGGCAATCTGGGCAACAACAGCGCGCTCTCGAAAGGCTTGCAAGAACTTTACCAGCTTGGCATAATCAATAAAATACCGCGCATCGCCGTAATACAGGCTTCCGGCGCCAACCCCTTGTACACCATGTGGAAAGAACATACTGAGTTCAAAGCGGTCAAAGATCCTGACACCATCGCCACCGCCATCAAGATCGGCAATCCGGTATCCTGGAAAAAATCCATGCGCGGACTGGAATGGAGCAATGGTGTAGTCGAAGAAGTTTCAGAACAGGAAATAATGGACGCCAAAGCAATGGTGGACGCCGCCGGTATAGGCGCGGAACCGGCTTCATGCTGTTCCGTTGCAGGAGCAAAAAAACTCGTTGACGCAGGCATCATTGATCCCGACGCAAAAGTAGTAGGCATTCTGACCGGTAATATACTTAAAGACCCGGACGCAGTAATCGGCTATCATCAGGACACGCTGGGCAAAATGGGAATTAAGGGCACATACGCCAACAAGCCAGTCGTGATAAAAGCTACGATCGCGGCGGTAAAAGCGGCATTGGAAGTATAACACAACGCCTAAATATACATAAAAAAACCCGCCTTTAAGGCGGGTTTTTTATTGGCTATATCAGGACTGTACTAGCATCTGTCGATGCAGTTCAAATCTTTGAAAGCCTGCTCAAGTCTCGCGACCATTGACTCTTCGCCTTTGCGGAGCCATACGCGCGGATCATAATATTTCTTATTAGGCTTGTCTTCGCCTTCAGGATTACCAAGCTGTCCCTGGAGATAAGCTTCGTTCTTCTTGTAAAACTCAAGAATGCCCTGCCAGGTTGCCCACTGAGTATCAGTATCGATATTCATTTTGATGACGCCATAAGATATAGCTTCTTCGATCTCGGCAGCGCTTGAACCGGAACCACCATGGAAAACAAAGTTAACCGGCTTATCGGCGGTATTGAACTTCTTCTGGATGAACTTCTGAGAGTTATCAAGGATTTTCGGGGTCAGAACCACGTTACCGGGCTTGTAAACGCCATGGACGTTACCGAAAGCGGCGGCAATGGTGAATCTGGGGCTGATGGCACCAAGTTTCTCATAAGCCAACGCCACATCTTCGGGCTGAGTGTAGAGCGCGGAATTATCCAGATGAGAATTGTCCACGCCATCTTCTTCGCCACCGGTGCAACCGAGTTCGATTTCCAGCGTCATGCCGATCTTGCTCATTCTTTCGAGATATTTGCAACAGGTGTCGATGTTCTCTTCAAGTGATTCTTCAGACAGGTCAAGCATGTGTGAGCTGAACAGCGGTTTGCCGGTTTCAGCAAAGAACTTTTCGCCTTCATCGAGCAGTCCGTCGATCCAGGGAAGAAGCTTTTTAGCGCAATGGTCGGTATGCAGAATCACTGGAATACCATAGAGTTCTGCCAACAAGTGAATGTGTTTTGCGCCAGCCACGGAACCGGCGATAGCGGCTTTCTGTCCTTCAAGTTTCAGTCCTTTGCCAGCGTTGAATACCGCGCCACCATTGGAAAACTGAATAATAACCGGGGATTTAACTTTCGCCGCGGCTTCCATCACCGCGTTTACAGAACTGGAACCGACGACATTTACCGCGGGAAGCGCAAATTTGCCAGCCTTTGCCAGTTCGAAAATTTTCTGCACGTCATCGCCTGTGGCGACTCCGGGTTTGACCACGTCAAGAATCTTAGTCATTTGTTTTCTCCATCGTTTAATGGTTTTAAAAATCCTGATTTAACACAAAGTCTCAATAAAAAACTTGCGCATATATTGTCTCAGAAGCAACAAAATATATCCGTAATCAACAATAAAATCAAGCAATTGCATAATAAAATCTTTTTTATAACACAAAAAACATCCATACATCCCGAAAAACCCGCAATAAGAGCTGCTTGTTACTACCGCTTTCCGTCACGACGAAAAACCCACTACAGTAAAACTTTACACTGAAACAGCATAATAATACACTTTACTATCACGTTCCAATCATCTATATTCTACATATGCAACAAATCATCACCGTTTGCAAAATAATTACAGGAATAAACTTTTATGAATTACGAACAGGACATCAGAACAGTTATCGAAGCGGATGTAATCGTTATCGGCGCAGGCCCCGGCGGTATTGGCGCGGCGGTTACGGCGGCACGCAACGGCGCGGACACAGTTATCATTGAGCGTTACAACGCCCCCGGCGGCATGGCGGTGTTCGGCGAAGTATGCCCATTCATGCGTAATCACCTTGACAACGAATCTCTAGACAGACCCGTATATACCCAATGGCGTGATCGGATGTTCGACTATACTCCCGACATCATTGCTGACGGAGAAAATGAAGACCATATCAAACGCCATATCGGTATCCCCGAGGCAATGCTGGCGGCGGAAGACCTGCTGCTCGAAGCCGGGGTCAGGCCGGTGTACCACCATCAATTGTTTGATGTGGAAGTAAAAGACGGTAAAATCGAACGGGTCATACTGTTCTCAAAATCCGGTCTGACCGCCGCCAAAGCCAAAGTATATATCGACTGTACCGGAGACGCCGATCTCGCGGCCAAAGCCGGTTGTAAAATAGAATACGGCAATGACGAAGGCCTGTGTCAGCCCATGACCACATGCTTCAAGCTTGAAGATATAGACATGGACAAATTTTGCGAGCATTATTTCCCGGAAGAGCTGAAAAAAAACTTCTTCAACGCCCGCAAAATACTCACTCAAGTGTACCTGGAAGCAAAAGAAAAAGGCGAAGTGGATTGTCCGCGAGAAGACATCCTGCTGTTTAACTGGTATTCACCTGATGTGATACATTTCAACACCACCCGGGTAACGCATCACCATGCCATCGACGGGATCAGCCTGTCCGACGCGGAGGTCATGGCGCGTCGCCAGATCCGCCAGTTGCTAAAGCTGTTCCGTTCCAAGGTGGTAGGTTTTGAGAAGGCGCGTCTGCGTTCGATCGCGGCTCATATCGGGGTGCGTGAATCGCGCAGGGTCGTCGGCCGGGCGTTTTTGAGCGGTGAACAATTTGATTTTGAAAAGGCGGTTTTCCCGCATTTTGCGGATTCCATCGCGCGGATAAATTATCCGATAGATATTCATAATCCGAGCGGTTCCGGCACGGTTATTAAGCATTTTCCCAAAGGCACATGGTACGAGGTGCCTTACGGCTGCATAGTGCCGAAGAACATTGATAATATATTGGTGGGCGGACGTCCCATTTCGGCGGATCATGGTGTACATTCAAGCCTGCGGGTAATGCCTCCGGCGTGTTCCATCGGACAAGCGGCGGGCATGGCGGCAGCAATTTCGGTGGCGAAAAACATCACCCCACCAGAATTGAACGGAATCGAACTTCACGAAAAACTCAAAGAATTCGGCGCCAGCCTCTAAGAAATAATATCATAAACAGCACAAAAGCAAAAACTTCTGTGCTGTTTCTATCTTCATCCGGTGTATTATGCGGACGCTATGGTGTTTTGTTATTCACCGTTGACCCAATTCTGAATACGCAAGTTGTTTATTCTGGAAAAATGAGTAGTGTTATTGGTTACAAGCACAGCATCTTCAGCCAATGCAGACGCTGCAATTAGCATATCCATATTACCGATTGTACTTCCTGACTTTTCCAATTCCGCTCGGATGATGGAATAGTGTAGTGCCGCCTCTGAATTCCAGTTTTTAACCTCAACCAACATCTGTAGACAGGCAATATGATCTGCTATTTTTGAAGATCCTTTTTTCTGGGCTCCATATAGCAATTCAGCTAAAGTAATCGAGGACATACATATATCGGAAGAATGCTTTTTAATTTGCTCATTCAACCTTGGGAATATCCCTTTTATCAGATAGCTGCAAACATCTGTATCAAGCATATATTGGCATCGCATCAGAACAATTTCCTGTCTTGTATTTTCTGAGCATCTGTGCGGTCTAATTCAAAATCTGCACATGAGTTCTCAAAAAACTCATCCCATGTTATTTTTGTAGGAATGGGAGTGAGAATTATACTTGCTCCCTGCCTTTTTATTGATACCTGTGGAGCTCTGAAACGGTATTTTTTAGGTATCCGTACTGCTTGCGAGCGCCCTGTTGTAAATACTTTTGCTGTATCCATGATTACAAACTCCATTAATAAATGATATATACCATAAGTATATATCATTGCTACTGAAAATTCAAGTATCAATAATAACGGTCAATAACAATAATAATAAACAAAAAGACTGCATCCCATATTGACAATACTGCATCGATGCAGTATAATAAAAAAAGAAACACACAATGGATTGCAAGAAAATGTCAAAATACGAACAGTTATATCAAGATTTAAAGTCAGAAATAATCAAGTGTTCTCCTGGAGCCGCATTCCCCTCAATGCGTACGATAATGAAGGACTATCTTGTAAGTCAATCGACTGTGACCAAAGCAACGGAGATGCTTTTCAAAAACGGATTCCTACAGAAGATTGCAGGTAAAGAGATGATTATTACCGACGAAGTCTGTAAATACAAAAAAGGAGCGGCTCCTGTCATTGGTCTTGCTCTTCCACACTGGCAATCTGACTGGAACACGCGTATTGAACATTGTTTTTATGAAAACAAGGTAAATCTTGGCTATGAGTTGGAAGTTCTCCATTATGATTGGCACAATAAAATAATTACAGAGCTTCCGCCAACAAAGATAGACGGTCTTGTCGTTATTCCTTCTGCCGGTATGATTTCTGCAGACGAGATAAAAGTGCTAGACCACTTCAATATCCCTTATCTGCTTTTTTCCCGTCATCTTTCTGGTCTAGCGGTAAACTGCGTCAGTGCGGATAATCGTCATTCCGGAGCAATCGCCGCCAACCATCTTATAGAGTTGGGGCATCGCTCCATAGCGGCAATCATCACACAGCCCAGGGTTGAAACTATCGAAGAACGCATTGATGGCTTTAAGAGCATGTGTGAACTTCGCGGAATAAAGTTTACCACATTTGATTGCGAAGTGTCAGATGGTGATTACTGTCCAGAAAAAGTATATCAGAAATTCACCAAACGGCTCAGAACGGGTTCATTGGAATTTTCTGGAGCAATGGCAATGTGCCAGGAGAGTTGTATGGCTATATATAGAGCTTTTCATGAAAACAACATGAAGATACCAGACGATTTAAGTCTGATAGGCATAGGTGGTGGAGAAATCTACAGTTATTTATGCCCTCCGCTCACCTCTCTAGTTACATCAACTTTTGAGATGGTAAAAGAAGCGAGTAATATATTGAAATTTAAAATATCAAATCCAGAGAATAAAGATATTATTCAAAAGCAAATCAAGCCTAATATTATAGTAAGGCAATCCACGAGCCCCTGCAAATCTATGGATTTAGATATAAATGGAACATCAAAAACTTTAACTGGACATCATATGTCAAAAATTCTACAGCCTTTATAGATTCTTTCATAAAACCAAAATAAGGGAAAAAAATGAACAAAAAGAAAACATTCACACTAATCGAACTCCTAATAGTCATAGCTATTATAGCTATACTGGCGTCGTTACTACTTCCTGCCCTCAGTAAAGCCAAAGAAACCGCATACCGCATAAATTGCATTAATAATTTAAAGCAACTTGCTCTTGGAACTGCGTCATATCATGCCGACGATGAAGCAGCGGCCATCTGGGTCAGAACCCAAAACGGAGCAAGAAGACTCAACACCTGGGTTGGTTTAGGTAAGCTGTATGAATTGAAATATGTTACAACTCCAAAAACATTCTACTGCGACAAGCAACCCACGATAAAATATTCCACCTATGCCAACCGCTGGGAACAACTTGGTACCGACATAAGCATTAACTACTATCTTCCCCGTTGTACCACCGGATACAGAGACCCACAGGGAACGATAAACATATTTGCATCGGGTCAACATGGAATGATTCTCAAAAGACAAAAACCGGGATATGTGCTCATTGCCGACACCAGTCTCTGGTTCATTCATCGGGACAACCCGGAAGATGCGCGTGGACCTATTGAGCATGGCAATTCTGCTAATCTCGCGTATTTCGATGGCTCAGCGACCAGCATGACTTACAAGGAAATGAAAGCCGCTAAAGCAGCATCTCCATCCCCATATTATGAGTATTATTATTTTCGCTCTTTCAACCGTCCTTGAATAAAAAAACATAAACAAGACAAACATAAAAAATAGAGGAAAACATGAAACGTATCTCTCTCTTCTTATCGACGATGGCACTAACAACCATGTTCATGTCAGTTAAAGCAGGTGAAAAACAGAATATACCTAAGCGAACATTTAGGAACTTTTCCGGGGTATGCCATGGATCAATAAACAGCGAACCTTTATGGAAACAAGCCCTTGGATGGGACAGATTCGATGTCGCCTGGGCATCAGCGGAAAGTACTCGTGGGAAATGGAATCAAAAATATATTGATAAAATATCCCAGAGAATCCTTACCGCAAAAAGCAAAGGTGTAACGTTTCTTCCAATAATAAACTATTCTGTTTCCTGGGCGGCCGAATGCCCTAATCAGGACTTTGAGATAGCAGGCAAGAGATTCACGCTAAAAAAGCAACCTGACGGAAGATATGAACTGCGGGGATTCAATAAAAGCTTCATTAATGGCAAAGAACAATGGGAAGAGGTCTTCAATCGTAAGGTCTCCGCACATCGCATGGGAACAAGATGGCTTAGCGAGAATCATGTCAGCGACTGGGAAAACTATATCCGCAAAATAGTTTCTACTTACCGCCAAGCACCTTATGAACTGGAATATTTCCAAATATGGAATGAAGCTTGGCCGACGAGTTCATTCTGGTATGGGAATATGGACTCATATATGACTGATGTGCATATGCCAGCAGCAAAAATCATCCATGAGTTGGGTGGGAAAGTTGTTTATGGCGGCTGGATTTGCGGTGCCCCAATTAGTGAATTGGTAAAATACATGGATAAACATAGTGCATGGAATAGCATAGATGTATTTGATCTTCATTACTTTCCGATATCATCAATGGAATACCTTTATCGAGAACTGAGCAAACGCGGTCTTGAACACAAAGGCATTTGGCAAACAGAAATAGGGTTCTCTTCTGACCCGAATTATGTTGGCAACGTTTATCCAAGGGTTTTGCACTGGGCTCTTAGTCGCGACTGGAACTGGACAGATAAGTTTAAATTTTTCTATTTTGCTTATAGCTCTCCAAATGATCCTAAAGCTTATGGTTTTGGTCGTAGTCTGTTACTGGGTAAAGAATTGAGTCACAGTGGGCGCAGCCTTCAAGCAATGGCAGAAATTTTCTCAGGCGGTGAACTCAAACTATACACGTCCGTACACAGCAAACCTTGCTTAAAGCCTGAATTAAACGAGAAATTAAGCAGTCTGGAAAGCTTTAAAGTAGGCAATAAAATAATTTGCGCAATACACATGCTTCCTGCGAATAATGCAAAAATTTTTGTAGACTGGAATAACAACATGGATACAATTCACCTTGATTATGAATGCCCTAGAATCAAACTCTACTTTCCCGAAATTACACTTTCAGAAGTAAACTCAGTAGAACGTATAAGCATGTATGGCTCAAAGATAGACATAAGCAAGTATTTAAGACCGGAATCCAATGGATTTAGCATTACAGTACCTGTTAGGGAACCGGATGTAAAGGAATTCCAGTATACAGATATGCCGGAAAGCTTTTTGCCAGAAGTGTTTTACACCGTTATAAACATGAAAAAATAAAAGTAAGAGTTAATAATGAAATTATCATACATCACTGCATTGGCAATATATGCTTTAATTTTCAGCTTACATGCTGAAAACTTGGACATTAAATTCAAAGATGCATCAGGAGCTTGTCAGGGAGGATCATATCACCAATTATGGGAAACAACAATAAGCTGGAATCGTTTTGACATAAACTGGGTGCATTGCGAACCGGAAGAAGGAAAGTGGAACGACAAATACTATAACAGGGTGCTTGACCGGATAAAAAAGAATATTGAGCTGAATATTAAGGTTTTACCGGTGTTGGCATATGCGCCAGGATGGGCCTCCGCAACAGGGAAACACATCCATCAGACCAAAAATAAACGCTTTGAATATACCTCTCTGGGAAACGGTAACTACAGGAAGATTGAGTACAAAAGAGAGAAAAATGAATTTGTGCAGGTTCAGGAAAGAGAAATAAAATCTCCGCGCATTCCACTTAATCCTCAAAAGCTACAAGCCTGGAGAAATTTTATTGCCAAAGTTGTTGCCGACTTGAGCCAACCTCCATATAATATTGAATATTTCCAAATATGGAATGAAGCACACCCCAACAGTGGTTACTGGGACGGCAATATGGACACTTACATTCAACAAATTCATATTCCCGCATCGGAAGAAATCAGAAAACTCGGCAGAAAAGTTGTTTATGGTGGATATCCAGTCTGCGGCACCGTTGGTCACTTAGTTAATTTATTAGACAAACATAATGCTTGGAAAACCATAGATATTCTTTCGACCCATTATTATTCCGTGCAATGGATGGAATATTTAAGGCGTAATGCGGATAAACGCGGTCACAAAAATATGGGAATCTGGCAGACTGAAGTTGGTTTCCATAGCAACTACTATTATGTCCCCCAAATATATCCAGTGTTTATCCATTGGGGATTAAGTAATAACTGGAACTATATAGACCGTTATAAATTCTTCTTCTTTGCCTATGGATCTCCTAATGATCCTAAGGCTTATGGATATGGGAAATGCCTATTGAAAGGAAATAAATTGACCCCTCATGGTCAAGCGCTAAAAATATTGGCAGAGCTTTTCGCCAACAGTAATATAAGCGTATATGAAAATGTCAAAACAAATCCTGAATTAAAGTTCAACTTCAATGGCTCTAGAATGGTGGCGTTCAAAAGCGGCAGTAAAATAATTGTTTCCATTGGTTTTGAAAATAAACACCGGGCAGTACTCCATGAAAATCAGAAGTATGATATTGATATTACCTTGCCTGAATTGCCAATCGGTAAAATATCTCATATTGAAAGAATCGGAGCTTTTGGAAATGCCACAAACATAACATCATCCGCAACGAAAAACAACGAATATAAAACTTCGGTAACGGTCTCAACAAAGCGTGACAATAGTATAAATTCATATTCAAACCTACATTTAAAGCATGATGAAAATCCAGTTGAACCTACTTTTTATGTTGTTTTTCATATAAAATAATATTAATTATTCAAGCCATTTACGTCAGATATATGAACTCGACTTAAGTCCAATTCTGGCTCTGCATCGATAAAACATGTATATCAGCTTTTGTTCAGGATGCGGGTCAGCGATCTTAGCAGATCTTCCATTTTAAAAGGCTTTCTGATCATATCACAGGCTCCCAGGTTGAAAAGGCGCTGAGTACAATCTTCATCATTTTCGGCGCTGACGATTATGACTGGTATATCCGGGCGCGTACCGATAAAATACGCCAACAGGTCATCGCCCTTGATCCCCGGCAATACATAATCCTGAATGACCAGATCAATTCTATCCTGGTGCGCATCAAACAATTCCTTGCCTTTGATCCCGTCATCGGCAAACAGCAGGCGGAAGCCCAGAGATTCAAGCCAGGTGCGGACACTGGTACTCACCAGCATATTGTCCTCTATATAAAGAATAGTTTTATTGGTATCTGAACTGATAATGTCCGCGTAGCAAATTTTATCTTCTTTCACCCGGTTGAGACTGCCGGGATCCATGATGAACCTTTCGGAATTATCCACCACGGGGAACAGCACTTTAAAAACCGTTCCCACGCCGACTTCGCTATCTACTTCGATTCTACCGTCAAAGGAGCATACAGCGTTTTTAACCATCCACATCCCCAACCCGGCGCCGTTTTCTTTGGATGAATAAAACGCGTCAAAAATATGCTTCACTTCGGATTTGGACATGCCGCAGCCGTTGTCCCTGACCGATAAAGCAAGGTATTCCTGTTCCTGTCCGTTGTCGTCCTGAAGATGTTCCGTTTCTATCACAATCTCAAGCACATCATCATGACCCTTCAGTGCATCTCGCGCGTTCACACACAAGTTAAGAAACATATCCTGCAACAGGCTCTTTTGCCCATAGATCGGCGGCACCGACTCCGGGGCGAATATCTGCAAATCGGTAGAGGACGGAATAATGCGGGAAATAAGTCCTTCCAGTCCCAGCACCAGTTCCGCCAGATTTATTTTTTCCACTTTAGTATCCATTTCCCCAGTATTGAGGCGAAGCGTGCCAATAATCAATTCTGTAGCCTGATCGGTATAGCCCAGGGTCTTCTGAAGCGCATCAACCACCTTGGGATCTTCTGAAATATTGATCGACCACTCAATAACGTTTCTGATGCCGCCGAGCAGGTTTTTGAAGTCATGGATCATTCCGCCGAGAAGTCGTCCGGTAAGCACCTGACGTTCGGCGTTGAACATATTTTTATCAGATAAGGGATTGCAGATGATGCTACCGGTAAGCACCGGCCATTTGCCATCCGGACACATTATTCCGCAATAATCAGAAACCGGATAGCAGCCGTCTTTGCCGCCGCGCTTGATCCGGTAATGCATTTCGTGGCTGCCGCCATGTCTTATGGCATTATTAAAAGTATTGTCATACAAGGGCAAGTCTTCGTCATGGACGACCGAGCGCCAACCTTTTTTTATCAACTGTTCAACATCCCGGGTAATTCCAAGCTCAACCAAAGTCTCCGGTCGAGAAAACATCCATTTACCAGAGGCGATGTAATATACATAATTAAGATGAAACGGCTTTACCGGCTCTCTTTTCAGCTCGCTGATGCGCAATAGACTGGAATTAGTACCCACGCGGTCAGCATTCTCAAAAACCGCCTCGTACCCGATTATCACATTGTCCGAAAGTTTGACCAGATAGAATTTTGAATCATCACGCGGACATTCCTTGAGTTTTACGTATGGCTCCTTGTCCGTGATTCTCACACACACCGGTGGTGCCATCACTTCGCACAATGCATTTATTTTAATTTTACGCCCACGCATGAATCCGGTACCGTAGGTTCTTAACGCAAGTGAATTACTTGCGGTTACAACCCCCTCTTTCAAGCACACGACAAACGCGGGAACAGAGAAATATTCGACCAACTCTGACAATCTATCTTTCATAATATACAAACATACAACCTTCTGAAAAGTATTTACGGTAGTGAAAAACAACCATATTATAGTTATAACTCCCAAACCCGGTTATTTCAAGACGCAAACACCAATTATAATATAGATATAACAATAAATTTTCACTTTGACAATCTATATAAAACAGTATACTTTAAAGAGGCAAGCGCAAACATAAAAACACCAATATCAACAGGAGCAATTTATGACGGAAAATCAGGCAAGAGAGGAAATAGCGTATTTCATGCGCCGTTTATATACACAGAAACTGACGACGACCTCAGGCGGCAATCTTTCAATAAAAAATGAAGACAGAATCTATATCACGCCTTCAGGACTGGACAAAGCCTTGATAACCCCGGAAGCCATAGGCGTAATGACGCTTGACGGCGAAATCATCGGTTCCCGGTTCAAGCCTTCAATTGAGAGCACAATGCACCTGAACATCTATCAGGCACGCCCTGACGTCGGCGCCATTGTCCACGCCCACCCGGCAACCGCCTGTACCTTTTCCGCCACCGACTGCCACATCAACACCCGACTGACTTCGGAGGCATATGCTATTCTCGGGGAGATCGCTTACGCTGAATACCGGCTCATGGGCAGTCATGAACTGGCACAAGAAACCGCTCTCGCGGTGAAATCCTCGAATTGCGTCATTATGCGCAATCACGGCGCTCTCACCACCGGAAAAACCATATTGGAAGCATTTGACCGTCTCGAAGTCCTGGAAAACTGCGCTATTATCAGCATGAACCTCATGATGATGCCGCAGGGACATATCATCGAGCTCAATCAAGAGGAACTAGACGCGATCGACCGCATGATGGGCAGAAGTCAGTCCTCCCAATCCGGCACAAGCAAGATTTTGCAATAAAATGCAATAAAATGATTTTTTATTATTGATTTTGAAAATATCTTCAAAAATCCTTTCAAATAATTTTGAAAAAAACCAGAGGCATACTATATTGACTAGCCGTTTAATTATAATACTCGTATGCCCGGGATTGTTTCCGCGAGGTTGAAGCTGAAAATAGCATAATTCATTTAAAATGAAATTTAAATATTCTAATTTTAAACAAATGTTTCAAACAAAGGTGTGGTAACAAAATGAAAGTACTGGTACTAAATGCAGGAAGTTCTTCAGTGAAGTTCACCCTGTACACGATGAAAAATGAGACTGTTCTGGCAAAAGGAATGGTTGAGCGTGTTGGAATTGAAAACCCGCAATTGATTTACAAACACAGCGACGGGCGCGAAGTAACTGAAATAATTAACATAAAAGATCATACCGGCGCGATAAAAAGCATTTGCGACAAGCTACTGGATCCAGAAATCGGGGTCATGGCCGACCGCAGCGAAGTTGAAGCCATCGGGCACCGTGTAGTACACGCGGGTGAAAAGCTTACCCGCCCGGAGCTGGTTACTGACGAAGTAAAGAATATTATCCGCGAATGTGTACCGATGTGCCCGCTTCACAATCCGGCAAACCTTGCAGGAATTGAAGCATGCGAAAAGATTTTCCCGGGAGTACCCAACGTCGCCGTTTTTGACACCGCTTTCCACCAGACCATGAAACCCTCCGCATTCCTCTACGCCATACCTTACGAGTTTTACGAAAAATACGGTATCCGCAAATATGGTTTCCATGGCACCTCTCACGACTTTGTATCTTCCGCCGCCGCCGACTATATCGGCGCAAAGCGCGAAGACTTGAAAATAATCACCTGCCACCTGGGTAACGGATGCAGTATCGCCGCTATTGAAAACGGCAACGTCATAGACACATCAATGGGTCTGACTCCGCTTGAAGGTCTGGTAATGGGAACCCGTAGCGGCGACCTTGACCCGGCGGTCATCATACATATGTTCAATCTGGGCATGAGCGTGGCTGAAGTGGACAATCTGCTGAACAAGAAAAGCGGCCTTCTGGGCGTCAGTGGCGTCAGTAGCGATATGCGCGACATACTCAAAGCGGAAGCCGAAGGTAACGAACGCGCCGCCCGCGCCAAAAGAATGTTCATACTCCGCATAGTAAAATATATCGGCGCCTACTACACTGTTCTCGGAGGCGCTGATCTGATTGTATTCACCGGCGGCGTCGGCGAATACAGTCTGCCAGTGCGCAAGCAGATTATGGAGAAGCTTGGCGCATTGGGTATCGTCGTGGACGAAACGCGCAATGAAGCATGTTTCGGCAAAGCTGGACTGATATCCGCCGACAACAGCAAGTGCAAAGTACTGGTAATGCCGACCAACGAAGAACTGATGATAGCCAGAGATGTGAGAAGATCTCTAAGCAAATAATTTAATACTAAGCGCCCCTGGATACGGTTCAGGGGGCAGGAGAAAAATATGTCTGCAATTGATACATTTGTAGCCAAAGCCAAAGGCAAAGGCATAAAGCTTGTACTGCCGGAAGGGCACGATCCCCGCGTGGTCGCCGCCGCCAACAGAATAATTACAGAAGATGTAGCTCAGGTTACGGTGCTGGGTACTGAAGCGGAGATTTCCGCGGCATGCGCAAAGGCCGGAGTAACAGAGCGCAAATTTGTATCTCTGGATTATATTAAAGCTGACTTTTTCAGTGAATACGTTGCACAGTTCTGCGAAATGCGCAAGAAAAAGAACATGCAAATGGATCAAGCTGAAGAGTTCATGAAAAACAGGATTTTCTTCGGCGCAATGATGGCTCGCAATAAGATGGTGGACGGTCTGGTGGCAGGAAGCATCGCGTCCACGGCAGAGATGTTACGCGCCGCGTTCACCTGCATCGGCACAGCGCCGGGCATTAAGATCGGCAGCAGCTGCTTTGTTATGGATCTGGCGAAGCCGTCGCCCGCCGGCGATGAAGTGTTGTTGTATTCCGATTGCGGAGTTAATCCGGATCCGGACGCCGACCAGCTTGTTGACATAGCCATGGCTACAGCTTCAACCTATCGCGCGCTGCTTGGCAGAACCCCTAAAGTGGCTTTCCTTTCGTTTTCCACCAAAGGCAGTGCCGAGCATGCCATTCTGGATAAGATGGTTGAGGCGACGGCTAAATTCAAGGAAAAGGTCGAAGCTGAAGGACTTGATATCATTGTTGACGGAGAACTTCAGGGGGACGCCGCTATTGTGCCCTCGGTCGCCGCCAGCAAATGCCCGGACAGCCCTTTAAAAGGCTCTGCCAATGTCTTGATATTCCCGGATTTGAATGCCGGTAACATCTGCTATAAGCTGACGGAGCGTCTGGCAGGAGCGGGAGCTTACGGTCCGATTCTTCAAGGATTGGCAAAACCGCTGAACGACTTGTCACGTGGTTGCAGCGCCGATGATATTTTCGGGGTCGCGGCGATTACAGTCTGTCAGGCTCTCGGATAAATTCTCCCGTTGGATATTCAGGCGGCGATGCTTTTTAATAAAGCATCGCCGCTTTTATTTCTCACCGGATTTGGGATTCTCATTAATAAGACGGCGCAAATCCGCCAACAATGCGCTTATTTCCATGGGTTTATGCATAAATCCCTTTATGCCGGCAGCACGGGCGCTTTCAGCATTAACGTTATCACTGAATCCGGTACAAATAATGATAAGCTGTTCTGGATTAAGTTCATGCATCTTTGCGGACAACTCAACACCGCTCAAACCCGGCATTGACATATCGGTAATAACCACATCGATCTGACCGGACATGTTTTTAAAACTCTCAAGTGCATCCACAGGATCATTAAAGGCCATCACCCGATAGCCGTATTCCTCCAGCAAACCACCCAGCACCTGCGTTATGATCTTCTCATCATCAACGATCATAATGGTCTCATCTCCGCCTGTTACAGGCATCTCCGGACTTGTATCGGCTTCAACGGCGTCGGTTACCGGCAAATAGATCTTAAAGGTGGTGCCAATGCCGACTTCACTATAAACATCGATCTGAGCATTCATGGCGCGGAGGATGCCATGCGCGACCGCCAACCCCAGACCGGATGTATGTTCATTTTTATTCACGGTGAAATAAGGTTCAAAAATTCGCTTCAGATGTTCACGGGGAATACCGCAACCGGTATCGCTGATTTCAAGTTTAACGTAATTTCCGGGTGGAACATCGGCGCGGAGCCCGAATTCATTTTCTCCGGCAATTATATCATGGAGAGAAATTGTCATGGTTCCGCCCCCATCTTTCATTGCCTCATAAGCATTGGAGCAAAGATTTATGACGGCCTGTTGCAGACCTCCGGGGTCGGCAAGCACTTTTGACCGCGAATCTATTTCGCTGACGATATTGACTGAACGGGGGAGAGTTGAGCGAAGCAATTCCAGTGTATCGCTGAGTACTTCGGCAATGACCACCGGTCGTATATCCTGTTCAGGATTACTGCTGAAGCTGAGGATTTGTTTGACCAGTACTCTTGCCCGCTCGGAGGCTTTATCCATCTCCTCGATGAATTTCTCTATTTTATCCGGCTTGTTAATATTTTTTTCGCACAATCTAATCAAGCCGAATATCCCGGTAAGGATATTATTAAAATCATGCGCCACTCCTCCGGCAAGAATGCCCAGGGATTCCATTTTCTGAGAGTGCCGCAGCATTTCCTCCGCCTCCAGTTCCCGGGTTATATCACGCGTCAAAGAAACATAATGGATTATTTTACCTTCGTTATCGCGAATAGGAAATATTCGTGCTTCCTCGGTGTAAAGCTGATCATTCTTCGTGCGATTTATGATTCTACCGTGCCAGCATTGTCCTTTACTGATAGTCGCCCAGATATCCTGATAGAACTCATCCTTATGCCTACCGCTCTTCAGCATACTCGGGCTTTTGCCTTTCACTTCTTCGGCTGAATAACCGGTTATTTCTTCGAAAGCCCGATTGACATATTCAATTTTACCCTGGAGGTTGGTAATAAGAATCATCTCGGAGGATTGTTCCACCACTGCGGAAAGTTTTTTATATTCATTCTCACGATCTTTCTTTTCGCTGACGTCGCTAATCACCGCCTGAACATAGAACTTATCGGAAAGTTCAATCCGGCTGAGTGTGATTTCCGCATCAAAAGGAGATTCATCAAGACGCTTCATTTTCCATTCAAAAGTCTCCACGCCTAAGTCGAGAGCCCTCTGAATCAAAGTCTCAGCCTGAGAGGAAGAGGGCATGCCATCCGCCTGAATCTTGGGGCACAGGTCAGAGAACTCCAGTCCGTCCAATTGTTGTTTAGACTCCCCGCAAAACAATTCCAGAGCTTTGCTGTTGCTGTTGGCACAGCGGGTTCCAGACAGAATGATTATCGCGTCCGCGGCGTTTTCAAACAACGAACGGAAGCGTTGTTCAGCCTGTTTAAGTTCAGAGACATCGCGAGCTTCTATAATAAGCATATTGACTTTGTCATAATCGCCCTTGACAGGGCTGACACTTACATCGAAAAAAAATGCATCTCCGTTAAAATTATAATGCATGGATTCAAATTGGACAGTTTCTTTTGCCGCAGCCCGGTCAATGGCGGATTTTACTTTCTGCTGATTTTCCTCTGAAGAATTCCACCATGGAGTTTCCCAAAGCTTGAAACCCTCCACATCTTCCGGCAATGCGGAAATAAAACTCAAGGCACTCTCGTTGAGACTGAGCACTACGCCATCGGGTGACAACAGACCGGTCAACTGACTGGAGCGGTTGAACACCCCGTTAAAGTACTCATGGTTTTCCTCCAGACGTGTCTGAAGCTTACGGAAACGAGTATTGAGCAGTCGTATTACAACCAGAAATACAACGACAATAACCACCAGCAAAGTTATCGCCAAAGCGCTAAGAGCCGGTTGTTCAATAATTGCCGGAGATGCTGGAGCAACAGAAACTCCGCCATACAAACTGACGGCAAAATTAAGCATCAGAGCTCCGATTACCACCCCGGAAGATTTTCCCCATATACAAGCCATTATTCATTAATATTGCGTATTGCAATACCTCCTACATATAGATTATTCAACGTCAAGAGATATTTTCAACACGTATAATGAAATTTTGTTGAAAAATACTGAATATCCACAAACAAAAACTAACAAACAATAGCATATTTCATCTAAATCAACGTGGCCGCCCCATCTCATAATGGTTCAGGACATCCTGCGCGGAAAGCTGTCGATTGTAAACGGCAAACTCGTCTATAAGACCATGAAAAGAACTTCCGGGAAGACTGTCGCCGCCGATAAAAGATTCTCCGAAATAGAACCTGAGCGGATCTTTTGGCTTCTGTTCCTGGACTAACGCACCGTTGACATATACACGAAGAGTGGAATCGTCAAACGAGTATGTAACCACCAGGTGGTACCAGCGCTCCGGTTTAACGTCCAGATTAAACGAACAGGATTGAAGCAATGTTGCCTCTTTAGTCAAATAGTGTCCCCAGGCATAACCGTACCCATGCCCTTGAGAATTATTGGGATTGGACCAATAACGGTCAACGACATATGATATGCTTACTTTATTATTCCTTGACATGCCTATGGAAAAAATCTCATCTTTGACGCATTGCCCCCAGCCTCTTCCTGAATTTGCCCCATTTCCATTGCCATTGCCATTTCCATTGCCATTTCCATTGCCGTTGCAATTGCCATCAGCAGCAAGTTCATGCTGCGATTTAAACAACAAAAATTCACCATCCATGCTGTAAGGATACATCCACATCTCCAGAGAGAATTCCCGTTTCAATTCCTGAATCATATTATCATCGGCAATGGCAACCATGCTCTGAACGCCATCGAACTCCAAAGCACCCTTGCCGCGCCAGCGTCCCCATGTCCATCGTGCATTTGATATGGCTCCGTCAACCTTTCTCTGATCATAAGGCTCACGGTTAACGCCCTGAGCTATATTTCCAAGCGTAGAACCCTCCCCTGCCTGAAAATCAAAATATCCCACCAGTTCCGGTTCGGCCCGCAGATTGCTTTTATATCCCAGCCAGCGTCCATAGCGTCCTCTGGCATGACCATCGGTCAACGCCGACATCAGCATTCCCGCGAGCGTAGCTATAATCGACATCGTTACGAGAAGCTCCACCAAAGTGTAATTTTTAACTGACTTTTTGCTGTTCATGTTGTTTTACTCCTTTTTGACCGGGGAAATATATTCGGCGCCCGCGGCGCCGCAAGCCGGGCATACGAGCGATTCCGCCGTTTTCCGGTTGCGTTCTCTCCGTGGCGTCCCATCAGGGAAATCGGGTTTTACCCAGGGGAAACGATTCCCGCACTTTCCGCATTTCATGGCAAACCCCAACGCACCGCTGCACTTAGTGCATTTAGCGGTATTCATATTTTCCACTTCCCGAAGTTCCTCAAAGGCACATTTATAACACATTGTCTGAACCAAAGGCAGTTTTTTTACCAGCTCAGGCTTATAATGAAACAATGAAACCGCATAATAACCAGCACCGCTGAACAATGTCAGCGCGATAATAAAGATCAATATCGGTTTAAGGTATTTCGCCAGCCCTGGAGCTCTATTATTATCATAGCGCAGAAGCACATACAAAAATTCTCCTATGCTATTAAAAAAACGTCCGCCGGCAGACCGCGCTTTACGCCGCTTATGAAAAAAATCATCCAAACGTGTCGCGACCTGCTTTGTAACCACCTCATGCGATTGCAGCATCCGCTTACGCTCCTCTGGATCTGGATAAGTCAGACGCCGGAAAGAAATCCCCTTGAACTGTGAATCATATATAAATTCAAAACCGCGTCTTAACTCTTCTATCGTTGAGCGCTCAGCCGGATTTTTACTCATCATGGACGATAACAATTCGGAAAACTCACAGGAGAATCCTTCCACCAGCATCGAAACCGGCATAGGCACAAAATTCACCTGCCGGAACATTGACACCAGCGGCTTGCCGGAAAGAAAAGGATTATCCCCGGTTACAGCTTCAAAGAGCGTAACGCCAAGGCTGTAAATATCGCTTTGAACCGTCAGTTCCACACTCTCCTCCAGACTTTCCGGGCACACATACGCAGCCGTTCCCCATATCTCAGTCTTCAAAGGCATCGTGGCGGTATCACGGCAATACACCATACCAAAATCAGCGAGCTTATATTTATCGTCATGGATCACGATGTTTTCGGGCTTGATATCCAAATGAACCAGATCATGCCGCTCCAGTTCCTCCAAAGCATCAAGTATATTTAAAGCCAGCCATGAGGCTTCCTTTTCATCCAAGGTACTGGTGGTCATGCGTTTTTTCAGATTTCCCTCGGCGGCATACTCCAGGATCATATATATCTGACCATTACTCTGACCATAATCGTATATCCTGACCAGATGCTCGGAATTCAACTCTTTAAACTGGGACACCAGTTCAATAAAACGTCTCAGAGTAGTGTCATCGGAGACATTTTCATTAAGCAGTTTCACCGCCACGGGATTGCCGGTATGAGAATCAGTAGCAAGGAAAACAACCGAATGCGCACCGTAACCAATAGCCTTATTTATCTTATAACGATCCAGGAAATTCACTTTTTCGCGGATAAGATCAAGCTCTTTACGGTTTAAGGAAGATATCTTGAGAAAATTTCTGAGCTTTCCCACCAGCGCAGTCTCACGCACCGGCTTAAGCAGGTAATCGTCCGCACCGGCATTAAATCCCGCAGCGATATCCTCTTCTGAATCATTGGCGGATACAATTATCACCGGGACATGTATTCCGGAGGGAAGCATACGTATCTTACGGCAGACCTCAAGCCCGGACATTACCGGCATGGTAATATCCAACAGCAACAAATCAGCAGGCTCTTGACTAAAAGCATCCAAAGCCTCTTGCCCGTTGCAACATATGACAAAATCATGTCCGAGATAATCCAGCATATGAGCGTATATACGCTGCAAACCCAAATCGTCATCGGCGGCAATAATCCTGGCCATTAACTTATCCACTCCGCTTATCAAACACTACACACACATACTATAGTTATAACCGTTCAAGACGTTTTTCGCAACAACTTTTTGCGCCATCATAATAAATTTATTATCGAAAAGAGGACTTGACGGAATGCAAGAAGCTATTTATACTAGATATAGGGCACAAAGAGCAAGGAGCATCTATATGTTGATAAAATGGATTCGCCAATGCATAAGATTCCTGAATCCAGGCAAAACGGGATTCAAGATTTCTGCAGACCTGCGTGAAGACATCCAACGCATATTCCCCTTGTCCAGCTTTCCCGGAGCCGACCCGGAACTGCTTATATACAGAATAAAAAAGGCTTCGCATGAAGTTATGAGCAACGGCGGCAAACTGGCAAACGAGGAGGAATTCAAAGATTTAGTCATCACTCCACCACTGTGCGTACTGTCTTTTTGCGAGCTATGCAGTCAAAACGGCATTGACCCGCAACATCCTGAATTCAGCAGCGAAGAACTCCAACAGGTGTTAAGAATCAAACAACAACTCTCGGAATATGCCTCGCAGGATAAAGAATTCAGAACCCAGATCATTTCGCGCATCGACGCTTATCGCGTCAATCTGAGACAAAACGGTATGCTTGTAGACGCGTCCCGCGCGGCTCTACTCGAATCAATCCTGATGTCCAGCGAAAAAAACTGGAGCGGCTTCCCGCTCATCTATGAACTGATTACCCGCAGCATCAGCGTCGGAGCCATCATAAGAATGGATCGGGACAATATAGTGAAGATATTCGGAGAACATATGAAATTCAGACTGTTCAACATAAACGAACTCAAAGTCATTGCCTCCGCATAAACTCAGTATATCGCGAACATAATAGCGCCTTTGTCTGGATCATATACCTCAAACTGCACATTAGTCGGCACACTTTCACGCTTCCGTTTGGAGCGCATAATAAACACCAGCTTACCTTTGTATTGAGGATCGCGTGTCATCTCCTCGAGCTTTTCCTTGCTTATCAAACGCCTGCGCCCGTCAGGATACTCCGGACTGCCTTTAAGATGTCCAAGACCATACTCAAGCTCGCCGCCCTTGTGAAAAACATAAAGATCCGTTCGATTGTAATACCACGACACTTCTGGGAACAGATTTTTGTAAACGACAATCACCGCGTCATCAGGTACTTTATCCGCATATTTCATCAAAAAATGCTCCGGCGCCTTGCCATCCCGAATGAAATCCGGTAAAACTACGTTGCCTATAAAAAACACCATCAGCGGACCGACGAAGAAATACACAAACTTTTTCTGTACATTTTCCGTTTTTGCCGCGCAATAAAGAAGAACAATCCAGACCGCTACCATAGCAAGCGCTGCCAGCCACTTCCAATACTCATGCGTCATATAAAGTGCGGTCTGCGGCAATTCCTTGCTGGTGAATAAAGCTATCACCTTAGCCGATATTCCTGTCATGCTCAACACCTGATGCGCCGCAAACCCTACAGCACCCACTATCAGGATAATATAAATAACCTTGCAGCATATGTTGAATATTTTGATATTGCCTTCCGCAAAATATTTTCTGAGTCCAACGCAAAGAACATACGCCAGCCCCGGGTACAAAGGCAGAATATAAGTGCCCAGCTTGCCGTTGGGAATTGAGAAGAAGATAAACGGAAAAATAGTCCAGCATACGCAAAACAACAGCAGATCATCCTTTGGAATCCTGAACTTTGTAACACTGAAAATCGCTGGAGCCAGAAACGTCCATGGAATAGTCCCACCGATTATAACGGGAATAAAATACCAGAATGGTTCCGGGTGCTGTCCAGATTCACTCCCGATTGCCCGTTGAATATGCTCCACCCAAAAGAAATAATTCCAGAAATCCGGCTCCCGCTGGTGAATCATGATTGCCCATGGCAGCGACACCAATACCGCCACCACAAACGGAATCCACGGCATCCATAAAATCTCTTTCCATTTCTTTTTGTAGATCAGAAACGGCGCGATGGTAACCCCAGGCACAGCAATGGCAATAAACCCTTTAGCAAGAAACGCCCCGCCGCAGAACGCGCCGAAAGCCGCCAGCCACAATAGTTTGACTTTCACCTTTTTCGCGTCATAAGCCAGATAAAATGTTATTAACGCTCCGGTCAGGAACATGGAAGTATGCGGATCCAGCACCGCAAAAGTACCGATATAATACACCAGCGACGAAATCATAAAGATCATAGTCGTCCAGACCGCCGCCTCGAACCCCTTAAGTTTACGCACAAACCAAAACAACATCAGCGCGGACAACCCCGTTGTAAAAGCGGACATGAAACGCACCGCAAAATTATTTTCCCCGAAAATCAACTGAGAAACAGCATTCAACCAGTAGCCCATAATAGGCTTCTCAAAATATCGCAAGCCCCCCAGACGCGGCACGACCCAGTCTCCGGATTGCACTATTTCTCGCGGAATCTGAGCATACCTGGTCTCATCTGGGACAATCAACGGTCGAAATCCCAGCGGCACAATATAAATAAGAACAAACGCCAAAATCAGGAACAAATATATTTTATTTTTGTTTTTCTCGTCAAAAATCATTATAAGCGGAACCTTTTTTGTATTCATAATTCAGAAGAAAACAACGAAAAAATAATATAACACTAAAATTTTATTCGACAACCACATAATGATATTTTCAGCTATAAAGAACCAGAAAACCAACAGCCGGAGGAGACTGTCAAAAGTCTCAGCTGCAATATTTTTTCTTTTTTTTAACTTCTGTCAGTCCCATCCAACCGAATAGATGGAGCACGTTCCATACAAATTCTTAAAAACAAAAACTTTTACGCCATTCTTTAACGTTTGCTTTGTGTTAAAATCATGCCTGGATATTCAATATCTTAATAAAATTTTAAAATGTGACTTTACAAATCCATAAATGCGGTTAATGTGCATCATATGCGAAATTTGCTAAATATTTCAAATGAAAATTATAATAAACAGGACGGTTTGTGATGAATAATGACATTTTGACCATTGAAGAGGTGGCCGAATATCTGCGTGTTTCCGAGCGTACGGTTTACGATTGGGCACAGAAAGGCGAAATTCCTTGCGGTAAACTGGGGACGACCTGGCGTTTCAAACGCAGTGAAATAGAAAATTGGATAGATTCACGCTTAAGCGGTTCGAAAAGCATGGGCAATTTTGTTCCTCTTTTCCTTAATAGCGTTCTAAAAAAAGAAAATATTATTTTCACTGAGAAAGCGTCCAAAGACGGTATTCTTCAGGAACTTATTGACCTGCTTGCCGAATCTCCGCTGGTGAAATCAAAAAAAGATCTTCAGGAAGGGATTTTTCATCGTGAACAATTGATGAGTACCGGTATCGGCATGGGTATCGGTATTCCGCATATACGTTTGAATTCAGTCAAAGATGTAATACTCGGCGCGGCTCTGGTACGCGATGGCGTCGATGATTATGAATCTTTGGATTCCCAGCCGGTGAAACTGATATTTATGATTGTGGCACGACAGGATCAACATGATCAGCACCTGAAATTGCTTGGACAGATCAGTTCGCGGTTGAAAGAAGCTGACGCCAGAGAGGCTTTGATCGCGTGCGATACTCCTGGACAGTTCTATCATCTGCTTACCGGAGCCGGAGGAGAATAAGACTATGGAAATGGGCTTGCTTATTGTTTTAGGCCTTGCCGTTTTTCTCGGCATGATCGGAGCATGGTTGTTTCAGAAGATCAGATTCCCTCAGGTGGTGGGATATATCGTAATCGGCTTGATTATAGGTCAGGCCGGATTTGGAGTGATCACTCAGGGGCATGTTGAAAAGCTTGGCATGTTTAATAATTTCGCACTGGGCATCATAGGATTTCTCGTAGGCGGGGAGTTGAAAATTGAGATGTTCAGAAAATATGGCAGGCAGTTCACCGCGATCTTGCTAGGTGAAGGGATAGTGGCGTGCACACTTGTTGGCATCATGACCGGGCTGGTGTTGTATTATGTTACCGGAGAAATGAAAGTGGCGGTTGCCGGAGGAGTTGTTTTTGGCGCCATAGCCTCGGCCACTGATCCGGCGTCCACTATTGATGTACTGTGGGAATACCGCGCTCAGGGCATAATGACCAGCTCGATTATTGCCATTGTCGCTTTGGACGATGCGCTGGCGATGACTTTGTACGGAATAGGCACCAGTACGGCACAATTGCTGACCGGCGGATCAGGATCGGTGGCGAATGAACTACTCAAGGTTGGCCGGGAACTGGGTGGCGCTTTGATCGTGGGTACCGTCGCCGCTTTTATCCTTGCCGCCTTCATGAAACGGGTTAAATATCCGGAAAAACTCGTTTCTCTGGCGGTGGGAATGATCCTTCTGATAATTGGCATATCCGTTCGCTATCATATGGATGTGATTCTGGCGGGAATGATGATGGGATTTGTTCTGGTTAATTTTGTCCCTCATCGCAGTGAGGAACTCTTTAAACTGTTGCGCAGTTTTTCCATACCTATATATGTGATCTTTTTTGTATTGGTCGGGGCTCGTCTTGGACTGGGACAGATGACGTGGTGGATATGGGTTATAGTCTTGCTGTATGTTCTCGGCAGGAGTGCGGGCAAGATGTATGGAGCCAGACTGGGAGCCATCATCTCACGAAGCCCGGAACCCGTAAAAAAATATCTGGGTATGAGTATATTCGCTCAGGGCGGCGTGGCGGTAGGTCTGTCCATCGTCGCCGCTCAACACCTGAAAGACATTAAAATTTCAGAAGAAATATCCCTCGGAGATGCAATAATCTATGCGGTTACCGCCACCACGCTTATAGTTCAGTTTGTGGGACCGGCAATGGTCAAGCTCGCGCTTAAGTTGTCAGGAGAGGCCGGACGCAATATTACCGATGAGGATGTAATGGAAACTATGACCGTGGCGGATGTGATAGAAGCCAACCCGGTCATGCTTCAGGAACATGAGCCTCTGCAACATGCGATAAATATGTTCCGGGATAATGACAAACTTATGTATCCGGTATTACGTGAAGACAAACTTATCGGCGTGCTGTCTTTTGAGACACTGAAGAGTGTTCTTGCCGATCGTGAGTCCTGGCGGTGGCTGGTCGTCGCCGACGTCATGACCGCAGCCGAAGAGCGCGCCACTCCGGATTCAGCTTTGACCGGAGTCTATGAACTAATGCAACGGCATAAGATTGACCAGATGCCGGTGATCAGCGCGGACGACAAAGATAAGCCATTGGGGATTATTGATTTGCGCGGCATAAAATCAAAGGTTCATTCAGAGCTCATACGCCGTCGCAGCACGGGTTCAGATGCTGTTGCCCAGTCAATTTGAGCGCATTTCTTAAGCGCGAATAATGGCGTATGTCAGTGTCAATATAACAACAAATTTTTGAGAGCCCGGAAAGTTGATTTCCGGGCTTTTACTTAATCTTACTGTTCGCTGGAACCGTGCGCGAAACGTTTGAAGAACGAATTTACTCTTTCACGGTTACGCTGGAACATCGCGTACAAAGCCGGAACGAAGATAATACCGACCACCGACGCCGCAATCATACCGCAAAACGTAGTCCGACCGATAGCCTGGCGACTGCCGGCTCCGGCACCGCTGGCAATAACCATCGGGAATACTCCGAGCACAAAGGAGTAGGCGGTCATAAGCACCGCGCGGTAACGGGTCTTAGCTCCACTGAGCGCCGCCTCTTCGATAGACATGCCCTCCTCGCGCTGCTGCTTGGAGAACTCAACAATAAGAATGGCGTTTTTACTTGCCAGCGCGATCAGCATCACCAGTCCGAGCTGAGCATAAATACTCAAAGGCATATCCAACATCTTAAGACCCGCGAGCGCGCCGAGCACCGCCACAGCCACAGAAGTTATCACCGAAGCGGGAACCGTCCAGCTTTCATACTGCGCCACCAGGAACAGGTATCCGAACAGTAGCGCGAAGCTCATCAGCAACACAATCTTGCCTTCATTTTCACGTTCCTGATAGCTCATTCCAGTCCATGCCACGCTATAATCCTTAGGTAACTTTGAAGCATTCCGGAGAATAGCGTTCATAAGTTGCCCGCTACTCACGCCAGGTTTAGCGGCGGCGTTTATTTCCGCCGCCATAAACTGATTAAAACGAGGTATCTGTCGTGGACCAGCCTCGAACTTCAAAGTGGCGATAGAGGTCAATGGTACCATTTTTCCATTATTGCTCATGACATTGATCTGCTCAATATCTCTGATAGTACTGCGGCTGCTGGCTTCAGACTGTATTTTCACTTTAAAAGAATATCCGTACAAATTAAAGTCATTAACATATGACGACGCCAGCTTACTCTGCAAGGTGGTAAACACCCGGCTCACGGGGACATTCAGCGCCTCGCATTTCTTACGGTCAAGATCCAGATAAAGTTGCGGCGTATTGGCATCAAACGTGCTAAATGCGTAAAGCGCCTCATGAGATTGGAAAATATTTCCCAACAAGCCTCGCACTGACGCCGCCAGTTCCTGCGGGGTCTGATCTCCGGACGCCTGCAACATAAAACTCACTCCGCCGGTAACCCCCAAGCCCATAATTGCCGGAGGCGCAAAGACATTTATCTGCGCCTGCGGCAGAACCGCAAATCGCTGATTGAGCTGTCCCATAATCGCGTCTATCTGTAAATTCGGGGTTTTACGCTCATCCCAATCATTCAACATCAGAATAAGCATACCCATATTTTCGCCATTACCGCCCATCATACTATATCCGCTGATGGCAACGACATCCCTGACGCCCGGCACGGCTTTAGCTATATCCGTAGCCTGATGCATCACGGTATCGGTACGCTTGAGCGTAGCTCCCGGCGGGAGCTGAACCGCGCAGAACAACGCGCCCTTGTCTTCCTGAGGCAGGAAAGATGACGGTAAACCGTTATAAAACCATGAGCAACCCCAAACCACTACAGCGAACAATATCAATGTGACAATGCCACGCCGGACTAGAAATCCGGCGGAGGCAAGATAAACATTCGATGAAAAATTCAGGCATTTATTGAACCACCTGAAAGGGCCACGCGGCGGACGATGATGACGCAGCAACAAAGCACAAAGCGCGGGGCTCAAGGTCAAAGCATTGAATGTAGATATAACCAGCGCAGTACACATGGTTACCGCAAACTGACGATAAATGGTTCCTACCATACCACCGTAAAAACCGATGGGGGCATATACCGCAAGAAGCACCAAAGTAGTGGAAATCACCGCTCCGGTAACCTGCTTCATTGCTTTATATGACGCCTCTACCGGAGACAAATGCTCCTCTTCGATCAAGCGCATCACGTTTTCCACCACCACAATAGCATCGTCCACCACCGAGCCGATGGCGAGGATCAACGCGAACAAGGTAAGCACATTGGCGCTGAACCCCAGAAAATACAGAAAGATGAAGGAACCAATGAGCGACACTGGAATCGTAACGGAAGGAATTAATGTAGCCCTCCAATCCTGCAAAAATATATAAGTGATGAGCACCACCAGAATCATGGTTATGATCAGAGTATATACTATCTCCTTCATTGTGGTACGTACAAACAGGGTCGGGTCATACGCCAGAGTGTAAGTCATGCCTTCGGGGAAGAACTGGGAAAGCTCTTTCACCTTCTCCTTGGCGATGTCGATGACATTCAAGGCGTTGGCGTCGTCATTACGGTAAATAGCCAGTGCCACACTGTTTTCGTTATTATAAAAAGTACTGCCGGAATACTGATCCGCCCCCAGTTCGACCCGGGCGATGTCCTTTATCCGCAACTGCCTGCCGTGTTCGCCACTTCTGACAATGATATTGGCAAAGTCTTCTTCGGTTTTCAACCGTCCGGTAGTATTGATCTTGTATTGAATAAAATCATTACTTTGTTCGGCTCCGATACTTCCTGCTGCCGCCTGAATGTTCTGCGTACGTATGGCGTTAATGACCTCATCCGGGGATACCTTTAGCGCAGTCATGCGCAAGGGGTCAAGCCAAATGCGCATACTGTATTCCTGTTCTCCGAAAATCATGGCGTAACTCACGCCGTCAACACGAGAAAGTTCATCCTTGATCTTCATACTCACGTAATTACTCAGAAAAAGCTTTTTATGAGCAGTAGAAGAAAACACAAACACACCAAGAATATCGCTGGACTGTTTGCTCACGGTAATCCCCTGAGCCACCACCTCCTGCGGCAGATTTGGCTCGGCACGCTGAATGGCGTTCTGCACGTTCACCTGGGCGATGTCGGTATTGGTGCCTGATTTAAAAGTAACATTTAAACTGTAACCGCCGCTATTGTCGGATTGCGAAGTGAAGTAGATCATACCTTCGACCCCGTTGATCTCCGATTCAAGCGGAGCCGCCACAGTATCAGCCAGCACCTGAGAACTTGCGCCGGGATATGTCGCTCTGACCGTTATCTGCGGCGGCGCAACTTCGGGATATTCCGCCACCGGGATATTATTCATGCACATAAGTCCACCGATGACGATCACCAGAGAAATGACCATCGCCAGTTTTGGACGTTTTATAAATACTGCTGATATCATGATTAAATTTTCCTTATTCTCTTTTTCTACTTGCCGGAAGCCTTATTGACCAACGGCATAGGATTTACCGGAGCCCCGGGAATAACCTTATGGGTACCGTCAACAATGACCACTTCGCCCGGTTTAAGTCCTTTGGTTATAGTATAGACGCCACCGATCATCTCGCCGACCTCAACGTCACGCCGCTCCGGAATATTACCGGCTCCGAGCACATAAACATAATTGCCTTTATTATCAGTGATTACGCCGGATACGGTAATGCCGGGCAGCGGATCGATATCCTTTTCCGACACCAGCGCGGTAACGTAACCACCCGGGATCAGACGCATATCCTTATTAGGATACTTAACCCAAACCGAAATAGTATCAGTCTGATCATCCACCACATTGTCCACAAAGTCAACTTCGCCTTTCTGATCGTATATCTTCCCGTTGGATAAGCGGAGTTGAATCTGTACATGCGGATTGAGCTCTTTAATGGAAGCAAAGAGACTCTGAAAAACACGTTCACTAAGCGAAAATTTTACGCGTATGGGGTCAACACATACTATCTTTGCCAGCGGAGAGCTGTTCAAACTCACATAATTTCCCCGCGTATATTCGACCTTGCCGATACGTCCACTGATCGGCGCATATATCCTGGTATAGCTAAGTTCGTTTTCCGCTTCCATCAGTTCCGCTTCGCGCTGTGCATAGACGGCACGCTTGAGATTCATCAGGCGTTCGGCATCTTCGAAGTTGGAAAGAGATACCGCGTCTTTAACAGAAAGTCTTTTCTGACGGTTATAATTACTTTGCGCATAGCTTAATTCCGCCTTTGCCTGCTCCAGCATCGCCTGGGCAGCTTGAAATTTCGCTTTATAAGAAGTATCCTCGATAGTGAACAGGAGATCGCCTTTCTTTACCAGACTCCCTTCTTTAAACTTTATATCGGTGATAAAACCGGATATACGCGGTTGCAAATCCACTTCCTCGACCGTTTCGATATTGCCGATATATTCTTTCACCAGCGTCTGAGTAATCGGCTTGACCGTTTCAACCGACACTATCGCGGGAGGACGCTGAGGCATCGCCGGAGCTCCGCCTTTCTTTTTCTTTTCACCAGAAACGCACAAACTAGCAACGCATAAAACCGCGCTGAAAAACACACAAAAAGCTCTATTTTTTCTCATCTTCTCTATCCTCATTTAGTAATTTATTAATAAATCTATCCATCAGCCCGGACAGGCGACGAACATCATCAGGGTCTTCATTCTTAAGCGCATCATCAATTGCGGCATCAAAAAAATCATGTATTCGCGCCACAACCGTCTGCGTCTTGCCCGAAAGCCGGATACATACCGACCGACGGTCGCTCAAGCTCTGCTCACGCACCAGCCAGCCTTTTTTCACCAGTATCTCCACCAGCTCTGAAGTCGCAGCCGCACTTATCGACAGTTGTTCCGACAAAACCTTTAAACTTACACCTTCGGGATTAAACCGGGTCAAACGACTTACAAGTTTTACCGCTCTGGTCTGAGCCATTGTCAGCTCATAATATTCTTTGACCTCTTCCGGCGTTGAAAGACGATCACATACCTTGTCCATCGTATCAGAAAGGAAGAAAAATTTCTCCCACAATTTCTGCGGTATATTCGCAACTGCACTCATATCCATACTCCGGAAATTGATAATTTTCGCAATTTATTTAGGTTAAACCTGATTATACAGCACGACCTGAATATTTCAACAAAAAATATCCACAAAAACTGAAATTTTCTTAAAATTGCAAAAAATCCGGACTGCATATCAATGATGATATGTGTCCGGACTATAATCTTCCAGTAAATTCAGGGTTTCTTTAAAAACACCCGGCAAACTCTGTTATTTATTCACGCTGTTAATCTTTTATTAGCTCGTATGCAGCAATAATATTGCCTTGCTGTAATGTATCAACCGTAAACGAACATTGGTTATTTGTGTGTTTCAAGGGGATTTCAGTCATTCTTGAGCCATCCATATCGACCGCGAATAAGCGATAATCCGTCAACGAAGAATTTATGGTAATATTCGCGTTTCCCCGGCGTACCAGCAATGGCAATTCTCCCCATTCCTCAACTATTTCCAATTCACCGTTGCGGAATTTTATATTTGTATTTTTGGTATCGGTCAAATGAAGAATAAGTATACGTTTGCTTTCACGCAAAGGTTTATCATCGCGCGACGCGATCAGAAACGCGGCAAAAGAGTTTTGATTATCGACGGAAGCAAACTTGCCTTCCAGCCGGGAATCGGCTTTCATTACAAATCCTTCGCTTGCGGGTGTTAATGCCTTGAAGCTCATGGCGTCACGATCAAGGGTCAACTCCCCGGTCGAACTGGTCAGACGGTTTCCATCCAGACTTATCTCTTCACTTTTAATAAAGCCGGATTTCCGCATTTCCTTTACAGTGTTTTGAGTATCTGATATGACGACAATATTTTCATTGTCGGGCTTCTGAGCTCCAGCCGCAATCAATGCGGCACGTGTTCCCTCAGGAAAGTTAATCTTTTCTCCAGGAGTATAAAACAGGGTTCCGGTTTTTCCTATAAGCCCCATGCGTGAAACCATCACAGGATATTCATTAGATGCTTTATTGTTTTGAAAATGCTCACGGTTAAGCAAAAACGGAAAAGCAACTTTAGAAGCGGCGACGTCTCCACGCAGAAAAAAGAGTACACCGGCACGCTCTGACAACAAGCGTAACGGATCGCCATGACAATCAAAAAATCCAATAGGATTTATATTTTTCTGAAGCTTATTTGCATTATGCGCATATGCAAAACGACATAGGATACTCCAATCCTGCAATGCCGCATAAGCACCAGTCAAAAATGCGCCTTCAACATTATATTCGTTAGGGTTAACATAATCCCATTCAGTTACGGAAAATGGTTTCCCGAAAATACGGGTCGGAAACATTTCCGCCATTCCTCCGGCGTAACGACCAATAGCACTCTGATTATATACACTGGCCGGAAGGCTCCAACCTTTACCGAGAAATTTAGGATGTCCCCAATAAAAATGGTTATCCACAAAATCGTATTGTTCACGCATAATAGTTGTTGCCAACGTATTCCAGTGATTCTGGTCGGTAATCGGAGCTTTGAGCCCGATTTGCTGCATAAATTTATAGATACGAGCATATCCCTTAAGATAGGTGGATATCAGGAACCGCTTCCATAATATGTTTGTATTGTCAGGACTCTCAATTAAGTTTTTCTCTGCAAGCCATGCTTTATATTTTTCCTGAAACAATTTCGGTACAAATTCACCGCGTGCAGACGTCGCAAAAATAGCGTCTTCGTTGATCAAGCTGGCAGTAACAATCGCAGGATCATCTTTCCACGCCAATCCAGTATAAGGATTAACGTGATTCAAGAGATTAGCGGAAAACTCCAGAAAATTCTGCATGGCACTTTCGTTAACAAACACCAATGCCTTAAATTCTCCATAACTTATTTTTCTATCGGGAAAATCCGGCAGTTCGCCTTTTTCCAGATGTCGCAAAACAAAGAGGTCAAGAGTAGTATAAATACCACGTTTTTTCATAGTGGCGACCAAATAGTCAAGCCTGTCAAGCAGTTTAGGATTAAGTTCAGTGGAACTGCCATTTTTTCTCCATGCAAGTTCACGATCAAAGTGATGCAGCCGAACCAGGTTGTAGCCGGTTGATGCAATATCAGCAACCATTTTTTCGGCATTATTCCGGTCTAAAAAGTTAGCTCCAAAAGCAATATTGGTGCCATAAAAGCGCGCTGTTTTTCCTGGCCGTTTTTCAAATTCGATAACATCGCCCGCTACTCGTACGAAACCGTACTTTCCCGCTGGTGCGTCAAGCATTTCAGAAAAATCCAAAATACTGCTGCTACGAACTTTACCGTAAGAATTATTTAGAGGAAGCCATTCCTGGCTGGCTTTAAATATTACAGGTTCATCAATCGCAGGATCCACACAATGATTTGATAAAGTAGCACCCGCGATCATCCATACGGCTTTCCCGGCACTGGAAAATGTGATCTTTTTAACCGGGTTACCTGTAAGATTCAAACGAGTAACATAAAGTCCGATTTCCGATCTTTCATTTGAAGCTCTCCAACCGACGGCACAATTTTTCAGACTACGGGGAGTCAACCAGAAATTAGCAACATCAATTCCACTCTTTATGGGAAATATACCTTCACTCTTAGCCACAAACTCATTATCGGTATATTCTACACGAACCTCTCCTATTTCAGTTTCTTTGTTAGGTTCCCAGGCAATCGCGTGTAAGAGGTATAGATATTGACCTGAAACTGCCTGTGGCAAAACAATTTCAGATTCCAAAGGAAATGATTGACGCTGTTTCCCACGCAGAACAATACAGCTTTTTCCATCATTTTTGTTCGAATCTATTACGTCAAATTCAATACCGCAAAACATCTGTCTTCCAGTTACCATACCGGACAAATCATTATCAGGGCCTTGATCAGTCCACCCACCTTTGCCGTCATTAGCGACGGCGTCAGAAAATCCCATATTGGCATTATGACTTAAATTTACCGGATTATGTCGAGGTTGAATTATATGCATGGAAAACTTCAAAAAATATCGAAATGTATTTCCGGTTTCAGGCTTCATTCGTAACCGCAATTCCCAACTATCGCCATTAAATTTCCGGTCATCCTGCATGTGAACAGAAAAATCACCTTTCAATTTCAATATGCCGAAAGTTACCGGAATAGTTATTTCTTTTGCATTATGATTGCTGTATACCCAATTGTCGGATCTGAAATACTTTTCGAAATTGACTTTTTTCCCATCAATTATAATTGGACGATTTATGAAACGTTTAACAGGAAATCTTATCGACAATGCCAATGCCTTTGAAAATATTTCTTTTTCAGAACTAAGCTCCGCGCCATATTCAACCATATCTGCGGAAACAGCACGGACATTTTCTTTCAGTTTGAATTCTCCGCCGTTAACCCCAAAATCTCCATACAGTTCAAATGAATCCTGAGTTCTCACGGGGTATCCCTGTGCCGGTTTTACTTTTTTCTCCCCTTGATGCGAAGAGTGCCAATCGCGCCCCCAATGAACCAACCGTAATGTAAGCGGATCGATCTGTAATTCTCCTGAAGGAGATATTTTCAGAGATTCCGAAAATCCGGCTGCGGTTACAGTTAACGAGACGATACTTAGCGCAATCGAAAGAATGTTGTTTCTCATATTTTTCCCTTTTTTATATTTTATTTATTTACCTTTCCAGAATACATCTGTAACTAAAACAGGAATTTCATCCGGACGCATTGTGAAAGTGTGCCCATCCAGAAAAAGAATATTGGTATTCTTCATGCCGTTGTGAATGGTTGAAGGACGATCGACATTGTGAATGTGATTTGAAAACCAGCCACTGCTATGCCAATGAGCATCACCTATAATACAGGCACTCGACACTTGTTTCACCTGATTGATCTTTAAAGATTCGCGAATAAATGTGGTGAGCTGGTTGTTCATCCCATAATTGAAATCGGTATCTCCTGCATGACGTATTACTTGATGAGCTCTGCATCTGGCTCCCTTCTTTGCCATATTCTTGATGCGGGTACTTCCGCTACCCTTTGCGTCATAATATGAAGCCAGCATGAACGACCAGCGCCCTTCGAACGTATTTGCAAGTGGATATTGCACTGGTGGTAACATATCCTGATAATCCATCGCATACTGGGTAAGCATCTGTCCCATAGTCTTAAGATTACCTGCACAGTCAATTGTACGAGCTCTGTCTCTGGCATGATTAAGCGCCGGCAATAAAATACTGGCGAGAATAGCGATAATAGCTATCACCGTCAAGAGTTCAATAAGTGTAAATTCTTTTTTTAACTTATTCATTATTTCTTTCTCCTTGTTCTGATTATGGTTTTACACCGGTACTTTCTCTTACTATCAGATTACCTGAAATTTTTATTATGTCATTATTAGTAGAATCCGGATTTCTAATCTTATTAATAAGCAACTGAGCTGCGCTTCGTCCCATGTCTCCTGCCGGAATGGAAAAAGAGGTCAACGGTGGAGTTAAGAACTTATTAATCTCCGTATCATTAAAACCGACAATACTCAATTCTGTTGGTATGCGAATACCGCGCTGCCAGGCTAAATATAATAATCGCTGTGCAATATATTCGTCATACGCGATTACCGCTGTAACTTTCTGCTGTATAAAATGGTCAAATATATCTTCCAATGGAGAAGACGATACCTTATAACCTGCGATCTCGGGCAGTTTAAATTCTTTACATAATTGAATATAAGCGTTTTCCCGATCATATATGCTGTAATGTTGATGCTTGATTACATGTGAATTTGCAAAGCCTATGCGCTGATGTCCCAGCGACAGCAGGTGTTCAAAAACGATCCGCATATTAGCGGTCTCATCACTGATGACGGATGAACCACTGGAACCACATAGACCGTTTAACGACACATAAGGCAAACCACTCGCCTCTATTTCCGACAAACGCTCATAAGCCAATACGTCAGGGACTATAACTCCGGCAACTTTCCAATGAGGAACCCTGTAAGGCGTGTCAAAAGTCCCGGCACTTAAAATATAGTTCAACTCATAATTCTGTTCTTCCAGCACCTCTTCGACCGCGTCAAGCGCCTGTTCCATCACATAGCCGGCTTTGATTACCGAACGTTTTCTAAACAATACCGCAATCTGACGACTCTCTAACGTCCTGATCGCTTTAAATACTGGATTTGCCTGATAACCGACAGCATGTGCAAAATCAATTATTTTCTCTCTTACTTCCGGCTTTACACTGAAATTCTTATTGCAACCGTTAAGCACTCTGCTTATGGTAGAAATGGATACTCCCAATTCTGCCGCCATCTCCTTTAATGTCATAACGATTGAATACTCCTGTTTGATTTCTTAGAAATCGGTTTTCTAAACAGAATATAACCAGCCTTTTTTATATTGTCAATCTTGCGTTAAAGAAAATTATTAAAAAAATATCCGTTGAACCATAACATGATTGAGAGAAAAAAACTAAAAGGGCAAAATATCCAGCTGCTTTCATTTTTCTCAAACAGAAATACAAAAAATTACGTGTGCGACCTTGTAAAACGATGGTTAAATTGCTATTATAACAGTATCAATATAAAAAAGGAAAATAGCAGTGATAACCAGAGAAGCGGATTATGCCATAAGAGTGATTTTGTACCTGACGGATCTACCGGACAAAAAACTTGTCAGCACCATGGAAATATCGGAAAAGATGTTTGTACCATACCGCTTTCTGCGCAAGATAATCCGTCAACTGACGGAATCCGGTTTCGTCAGTTCCTCCAAAGGCAAATCCGGGGGAGTATGCCTGAATAAATCTCCAGATGAAGTATCGCTCTACGATGTCATAGAAGTCTTTGACCAGCGGGGACTTATGCTCAACAGTTGCAAACAGCAGGACGAAGAATGTCAGCGGCGCGAATATTGTCCGGTTCATAAACGCCTGTCTACCGTGCAATCAAAAATCGACTCACTACTACGCGAAACCAGATTCTCCGATTTAAAGAATTCTGATACCCCGCCAGGTCAGACTTGACGCAAACAATCCACCGCCAGTTCCATAAATTTTAGAGGAGTAACGTCTTGATTCAGGCACATGCGGATGGTTCCCAGTACGCGGTCATTACAATCCAGCTTCCTCGGCAGATCGCGGATGATGCGGTCGATACGATCACGCAAAAAGGGATTTACCATTCTTTGCAGCAAGTCATCGGCATATGCGGCAAAACCGTCTTCGGTAAACAGAGGATCAGCGTCGCGCCACTTACGGCATAGCGCTTTGCCGCATTCATTTACAAAGGCTTCGCGGGCAGCGGCGATGAGTTCCGGATGCTTGCTAAGCTCATGCATTCCAGTCAAATGAACTTGAGCTCCTTTCCAGCCGAGCATAAAATGAATGGCGTTATGCCCGTAAAGCTTGGCTTCTTCAAAAGGCAGCAGATTGGTTTTCACGTGGAGGTTCTGAACTTGACGGGTTTCTATTTCCGGAGCTGAACTGATCAATATCCGGTTGAATTCCTCTACCAGATGAGCGCGTTCAATGCCGGGACACAATGGCGCGAGCTCAAATTCCGGGGTATCGGCAATCGAACACACTTTGCTCATTTTGCCCACCACCGTGTTAAGATAATGAGTACGAGGAAAGTTGCCGTTTATTTCTCTCTCGAGCTTTTCCGCCGCGTAATTGTCATTTTCAGCCGTATAAATAAAGCGTTTGTGTTCAGGGTTCAATGCAAAAGCATCCTTAAGCCACGGAGCTATATGCTTGAAAAAATTAACTCCCGGCAGCGCGGTGGCAATTTCACCGGCTTCCGCCGCAATTCCCACCAGGCGACGCAAATCTCCGGGATCCGCAGGATTATATATCTCGACATTTTTTATAAGTTCGCGCCGGATTGATTCGTGTCCGGCAATATTAACCTCAAGACAACCCGCAGCGCGAACCGCGGATACCAGCTCCGCATCAACATCCGCCACCACCAGACGTTTCATTCCTCCAAGACTGGCGCCGCTTAAAAAAATCCCCGTCTGTATCGGCCCCATACCTATACCTAAAAAAGTGCTCATATAAAACTCCATATAGTCGCATTAACTACTTTAATCTTTATCAATTCAAACAATTATTTCGGCACCTCAATGAGTAGAAAAACCGATTATATTGCAGAAATACTTCTCCATAACATTTTCCCTTTCGCATTGCTTCGCCCGCTCAGGGAAAATGTTATTAACGTACCAAGCTTTAGTGAATCACAATGCGTTGCAGGTGAATACATTTCGCCTGCGGCGACCAGCGTTCCGGCGCTGGTCCCGTCCCGGCACTGCCGGTTGAGCTTATACCGCTGCGCGGCTTTATTTTTTTCATCCACTCCGCGCATAAACTCCGGCGTTGGTTTTCCGCCATATTTTTTTATCTACACAGTCATCTTCCATATTCCATCCGGAATTGAGCCGCTTAAGCGTCGCGTCGAAATCCATTAATCCACTGTAAGCATCAGGTGCTTCAACGTTGCAAGACCCCACGGCACAGGCAAATCTTCCGGCATCGGCGGCACTCATGCCACGCAGCAATCCCGATAAAAATCCGGCAATGGTGCAATCTCCAGCTCCGGTAGTTCCTTTGACTTTTGCCTCAAAACACGGCACCATAAATTCCATATTCTGCCATTGTTCCAGGTGTACGGGAGCACAAGCACCCATTTGCGCCAAGCGCTTCGGATTGTCAGTTATTTTCACATAAACCCCTTGAGAACCTAGCTTTATAACAACGACAGCGACACCGCGTTGCAATAATTTATCCGCTAGATGACTAAGTTTATCATTTCCCAACATAAAGACCAATTCATCGATTGAAGGCAGAAACACATCCACTTGCGGCAAAACGTTATCCAGCCAGGCATTCCAGTCGATTTTGGCGGATCCCGCTCCTGGATCGGGCAAGCACATATCCAGTGAAGTAGTTACATTCCTGCTCTTAGCGACCTGAAACATCTTTTTTGTATCATTGCCGTTATCGCGAAATGAATGATCCAATAGTGGCGGATAACCGAAATGCAGAAGTCTTACGTCATCGAATCCAGCGTTGAGCACATCGTCTGAACTGAAATTTCGATTAGCTCCAGCATGAGCCAGAAACATGCGATCCTGCCCGGGCGGACTGATGATAAAAGTATTGGCGGTATAAAGCTGTTCATCATTTATAAGCGAACGTGAAAGCCCCTGCCCCGCGCCTTCCACCAGGGCGCTGACAATGTTTCCGAAAGCATCGACGCCGACCCTGCCAAGCAGTCGCGGACGATGTCCGAGCTTATGCAGAGCCAATCCGGTATTTGGCACCGCGCCTCCACAGGCGGCACGGGTACCGCCTACCTCCAGAAGCTTGCCCGGAACGTACTCAAAAGGTGTCCCGTTATCTGCCGGATACAATTCCGGCAGCAGATCCAAGCATATATATCCGGCAACAATCACATCGTTATTCATCATTATCATCCCTGAGTTTATGATTAACCGCACACACAGCCGTTTGCAGCAGTTCCGCGAGCGGATTTGCATCGGCGGCGCAGAAGCCCAAATGGTTATGTCGTATCCAGCCCTCGGCATGCTTGTACTTTCCGGAAGCACGCCCGCATTTTTCCGCCTGACACCGCATTTCCAGCAGATACGAATCCATTCCCTGACTCACATCCAGCCATTCCTTTTGACTGCGATGTTGCGAAAGCATTTCCTGTTTAAGTTCGATCACGGGGCTGATATTAACAAAAAAGTCAGCCTCTACACGACGTCCAAGCATATCACGCATCCCGTGAGGCATGGCATGATACACCGTTACATCATTCAGGATCGGAGGCAGTGACGGTTCTGATACAAAATTCATCATCCCCCGGCAGAATGCCGCTCCCACTGCCAGACGGGACGCGTTGCAATGATCCTCCATATAATCAAAAGGATAATGTACCAGCAATATATCCGGTTTGACTTCACGTATAACCGCGGTCATACGTTTAAGCAGTCCGGTGTCATAGAATATTTCCAAATCACTGCACAGACTTTCATGAAACTGAGCTTTCAGGAATCGCGCCGCCTGCATAGCTTCCTCCCGTCGTACACGCGCCAATGTCGGCCTGTCATATTCCGCCGAACCGCAATCACCGTTGGCGATATTCATATAATGCAGTTCGCAACCCGCGTCTCTGAGCTGAAACAAAGTTCCTGCCATCATCAGTTCAATATCATCTGGATGCGCGGCTACGGCAAATACTTTTTTTGTCATAAACTCACCTTTTTAATGCATTTCCACACTGCATTCGCCAATACCGGAGCGCAAGAAATTAAATTGAACATTCGGATGCAACGCCAACAGCGACATCGGTACGGAAGTATCAATGATCTTTTTACCGATCATCAGAGTGGATAGTCTCATTCCAAAAGGATTATCGTGATGACCCGGATGCCATATCGAAACTTTTTCCGCCTTCCAGGTCTGAACCGGGCCGACGGTCAGCGCACGTGTAGGCACATTCTGAACCACACCACCACCGGAAGTGCGCGCATTCTGGATAAGGGTCATCGGATGCAACTCGACCTCGCGCGTGCTGAGTTGCAGATACTCTTCAGGAGTGGGAGGATTATCGGCGTATTTGCCTTCACGCTTGACTGGATCATTAAAAGCCCAATGTTTGGTCTCGCCCTGTCCGCCTTGGATGACGGCACAACGGGCACGATCCCAGGAGGCAATATACTCGGTGGTATCAAAAGCCGGAAAATGAATATTCTCCGCAGGCATAAGCAGTTCCGGACGGATGCGGCTGAAGCATAGATCCCAGTCGGCTTTGGCGAAACCAAGCGGGAAATCACGTCCGGCTTCACGACCGTCCACGATCCATTCGTCCATACCCCAGAAATGACAGTGCTTCAGATCAATATTCAATTCATTGACCAGACGCGCCACCAGCGGCAATTGCTCGGTAGGACCAATCGGACCGCAAATTCCACAGGGGTCTTCGGCAGTCGCCTGCTGCCAGGCATTGATGTATTCCAACGCCTCGGCAAGGTAAAAATCTTCAACAGTATCATAAAATTTCACCTGGAAACCTTCACGGGACAAAGCGGAAAGATCTTCCGCCTTAAGTCGTGCCGCCTCATCAAGTATCTCACGGTCAAGCGTAGTATAATCCCACCACTGTGGTGCTACTGAACTCAAAGCTCTGCTCATAATATTTTCTCCAATTAAATTACTTTTACTATATTTTACAGTTTTTTGATTAGATATTCTATTGAAGTTTTAGCCATATATGATACTTTTTTGACAAAGATGGATAAATTAAGCATATGCGTTATAATTACGAAAAAATTCTTCCGGGTCACAATCAGACCTTTAAGGTTCACGACGAAATCGGCGCCGTGATAGATTGCTGTTTTCATGTTCACCCCGAATATGAACTGACTTATATCGTATCCAGCTTCGGGACGCGTTTTATTGGAGATAGCGTTGACTGTTTCGAACCGGGCAACCTCGCTCTTATCGGACCGATGGCGCCGCATCACTACTATAATTCTCCGCAGGACAGTCTTTCTGACAGCTGGGGACACGCCCGGGTGGTTCAATTTCGCAAAGACTTTGCGGGCAAAGAGTTGTTCGAGCTACCGGAAATGACGCAAATAAGCCGGATGCTCAAAGATTCAGTTTACGGACTGGATTTTTCAGAGGACAGCGCTCGACGGGTAAGTCCACTGCTGGAACGCTTAATTCACGCTCACGGGGCGCAACGCATCATCATACTATTGCGCATATTGCACACCTTATCGGAATCGGATTACCGGCGGTTGTCCTCGGTAAAAGCGGACACGGAACTGGCGGTCGGAGAAGACCATCGCGCTAACAATATCATCGCCTACATCCATGCCTGCCTGGAAAATGGCGAGTCGCCCTCGTTGGGCAAGACCGCCCGCAAAGCAGGAATGAGCCCTGAAGCTTTCAGCCGTTATTTCCGTCGTACCACATTCAAGCGTTTCATCGACTACGTCAACGAGTCAAAAACCGGCAAAGCGTGTCATGCCTTGATAAACACCGACAAAACAGTGGCGGAAATATGTTTCGATGCCGGCTTCTCCAATCTGTCCAACTTCAACCGGCAATTTCTTAAAATCAAAAAAATATCACCGCGTGCCTTCCGAGAACAATATCGCCGCACAGAATAAGCCTGTTTTAAGCGTTCATAGTATTAAGTTTTTCTTCATGTGCTCTGAGCAGTTCCATTGAGAGCTTGCCAAAAGACACATTGTGATCATAATGTTCTTCCATACGCCGGCGCAACGCCATACCGACGGAACGACGTTTTTCCATATCTGTAATAAGATCGCGAGTAAGCTGATAATATTTTTCCGGATCGTTTTCCAATATAGCGAAGTCTCCCACATGCTCGGCGGCGGTAGCGTTCACATGCATATCCCCGCACTTCATAGTAACAACCGGTAGACACGAGCACATAGCTTCCAAACATACGCGAACGCCAGACACAGGAAATTCATTTAAATAAATATCGCATTCCAGGAATATCTTCATCATGTTTTCAATTCCGATCACGGAACCATGGCAAGTGATACGCTTACGCACTCCCGGCGCAAAACGCGACAATATCTCTTCTTTTTCTCCGCCGCCTATCAATGAATATCGAGTCTGCGGAAAATCTTTCATTATCCGGTTTATCATAGCGCAGAATTCGGGTGTAAGACGTTTGGCCAGATGATTACTGGCGGTAACCAGCCGAACCACCGAAGTATCTTTTTGTGGCATTTTTTCCGGCAGCGGCGGCACACTGATACCATCACGGTAATCAATAACCTTGCGTCCAGCCTCCAGCCAGGGGCCGAGCTGTTGCTGACGGGTGGCTTTGACCCAGTGGAGAATCGCGTCAACACCACTGGAATATAGCGGAAAGCCACGATGCATGTTGAAGAACGATCCGATACCGCGGGAGCACGCCAGGCAGGCTTCGGGGAAACAAAATGCCGAACCATTGGATACAACTATGTCTATTTCCAGATCATAACAATTCTTTATCAACTGTCCTGCCAGATCAGTCATATTTTCCTGGGTTGGGATTCCGCCGACAGGAATGCCGCAATTTATCAGTTTTCTGCCGGTTTCAGTATCGAAATAAGCGCGCATCCCTTTAGAAAAACGCCTCATAGTGTCAAGTTGATTAGTAACAAGGACAAGCGGTTCGAACAGTTTCCGATCCAGCGCCATAGCGAAACTGCTCAGCGCTTTCACCGGAGCTATCGCGTCGCCGAAAACCATGGATATGCAGGCTATTTTATAAGGTGGTTTCCGTCGCAGTTCCCGTGGACGGTCGAATTTCTTAACCACTATCGCGGCGGCGGCGTCATATATCGCCCATACTTTTTTTATTACGGCATCATCATGAAAAAAACTGTAACCGGTACAAATATCTATGGAAAACAGTCTGGAAATGACCTCTCCGGCAGTTGCCGCGTAATACTGGTCAGCGTCGCCACGAAATTGATAAAGCATATCAAGCGCTTCATAAAAAAATTGTTCATAGCCCGGCGGATGAGCCTTCATATGCAGCTTTCCGGCTTCATCAAATTGTTTCCTCGCCGTCCGGTACAGCTTGCGCAGCTCGCTTGTCTTGTCCATAAAAGTCTCCTTCGTATATCTACTGGAATATTTGTATCGTCAAAAGAATAAAAAAAGTTAGTGCGGGAATACAAAAAAGATATACCCAGAACAGTACCGCCGCCATCCTCGATTCGATCTGCTGATTGGACAGATTGCACATAACCGCCAGATTATTGGCGGGCGGGCTCGTTGCCTCGACCATCAACACCACAGCCATCACCAGATTGACTTCATAAAATTCAAAGTACCGGAGCAGAAATATATACAGCAATCCAAACAAAGGCATAATCACCAGCTTGGCGGCGACCACTCCCGCCAGCACACGCTTACTGATACCACTGCGTTCCGGTCCATGCGCCAGAGAAGCTCCAAGAATAATCAACACACAAGGTATTGCCCCCAAACCCAGCGTTTGCGCCGCCTTGAACAAAGAATTCGACCAGGTACCGGGTTCCAGCAACATATTCCTTATCGGCGGAGTGATTCCTGCCAACACTCCCAGCAACATTCCCGCCACGGGAGGATTGATAATGTTCTTTATGCTGGTATGCCGCAATTTTTTACCCGAGATCAAACTGAACCCGACCGTCCAGGTCAGCGGCGAATAAAATATCAGAAAGGCGGAAATATAAGCTATCCCCAGCGCGCCGGAGTTCTCAGTATTGCGAAACACCGGAAAAATGGAAGTAACGGCGGCGATCAGCGGAATCGGCAAATATCCGGCATTGCTGAACGCACACGCGGCGATCAATCCCTTTTTAATATCCTCCGCCGGTTTTACCACCTTTACCAGCAAAATGCCGATCAGCATACCCGCACCGATAAAAAGGAAACAACTTACCGGCAATATCCAAAGCCGCGCCAAAGTGCCCAAATCTATGGCGGCGGCCACCTTGGTAAACAGCAGACAAGGCAATGCGGCATAGAAAACAAGTTGTCCAAGAGGCTTGAAATCTTTCTTTTCCATTACCCGCGTTCTGACCAGAATAACCCCGACCAGAGCGATCAGCATCACCGCCGCCACAGCCTGTGCGGAATAATTTAAAAGAGATAATATCTCTTGCATATAGCTTTATTTACCTTAAATTCAAAAACTTTACAGCATCACGCCCTGCGGGTCAGACGCCCCACCGCTTCAGTTACCTGGGACAAGGAAAAAGGTTTTTGCAGGACAATCACACGGGAGTCGCTGTTAAACCCGGAAAAGTCATCATTGTACCCACTGGAAATGATTACCGGCAACTCCACGCGATGCTGCCGTATCTCAGCGAAAACCTCATAACCGGAAATATCCGGCAGATCCAGATCAAGTATGACCAGATCTATATCCGGGTCTTTATGAAAATATTCCAGCCCGCTCCGTCCGTCAAGAAACAAAAATGAGTTTATTTTAAACGCTTTCATCCAACTTTCATGGAATTCCAAAAGCATGTCAGTATCTTCAATAACCAGAATCTTCAGACCACTTAAATCACTCATTTTTTATTCCTCATACTGTTTCCGAAGCGGAAGCGTAAACGGCTCTACAGGCGCTTTACACGCCAGCCTCCGGGGTTATCCTCTATAAACCACCCTTGCTCCTTTAGCTCATCTCTGAGCGCGTCGGCAGCGGCAAAATCTTTATTCTGGCGAGCCTCCTGGCGTTTTTCCGCCAATGCCATTATACCGGCAGGGACTTCCTCCTCCGCCGGTTCCAGATCAAAGACGTCAAGGACGGTGTTGAAGTTCTCAAACACCTCCAGTGCGGCTTTAGCGTCAGCG
>JAFGXT010000172.1 GCA_016936495.1 Victivallales bacterium | reverse complement strand
TACTATGTATTTGCCGCGCGAGTTCTTTTATTTTGTCTTCGCGCCGGGATGAACTCGCTTCGGTCAATTCGAATAGTGCTGGCTTGATTATTTTCCATGCGGCATGGAAAATAAAAAACGCCACGACGACCGCACCCAGCGGGTCAATGAAATACAGCTCCGGCACGAAATGGGACAGGGCAATGGCAATCGCCACTGGAACTGAGCTTATTGCGTCGCTGCGGTGATGCCAGGCGTTTGCCTCCAATGCTCGGGAGCGTATTTTGCGCGCCTCGACACGTGTCCAGCGAAACAGTATTTCTTTGGAAAAAATGGAGATCACCGCGATTATGAAAGCGATAAGCGCCGGGCGGCTTTCAGTTTCTGAGCGCATACTGCTCACTGCGTCCCAGGCGATGCCGAACGCCACTCCGGCAAGTGCGAAACCGATGAATGAAGTTATCAGTGTCTCTATTTTACCATGACCATAGGGATGTGATTCATCGGGAGGAGCCGACCAGTATTTGACGCCGAAAATGACGGCCAGATCGGTGGCGAGGTCGGAAAGCGAATGTATCGCATCGGCAAGCAGAGCTTGGCTGTGAAACATTATTCCTCCAGCGCCTTTGGCTATCACTAGAAAAATATTCAGTATCATCCCTGTAATGGTTACAGCTCTGACCCGTTTTACAGTCGCGTTACGTGAATTTTCCAACTTCCACCCTTTTGTATTAATTAAGGCACTCAACTTTCGTAGAGAAAAGTTTTACCTGGACTAGTATAATTTATTATAAGGCACATGTTTTTCAATGTATTTAAACAATTATTCCTGACAATAATCAAGGTAAATTTCCTTGCAGCTTCTTAAAAATTTATAATGTGCTACGTTTTTTTAACTGTTATTCTGGGGGGCGTTTACTTTTTCAATTTACAATATTTATATTTTGACATTTTTTCACATATAAATATTTACTTATCAGTGTTTATAAATTATAATCTAAATATATAATAACATTTGTATCCGGGGGAACCAAGGGATTTGTATTTATGTCTCAAAAAAAACAGAAAAGTTATAATATTCTTCTTGTCGACGACGAACAGCCTATAATCAATCTGTTCTGCGCGTGGCTGGAATGCAGCGAATTCATCGTCGATTACGCCAATTCCGCTGAGGAGGCACTGGGATACCTTTCCGCTAATCCTTGTGATATCGTCATCAGCGACGTCAGCATGGAAGGCATGAACGGTATTGAACTGCTCCAGCGTATCAAAAAAGATCATCCGGATATTGAGGTGATCATCGTTACTGGTCAGGGCAATGTAGAGATGGCGGTCAACGCGCTCAAAAACGGCGCTTGCGATTTTCTCCAGAAACCGCTGGACAAAGCCAAGCTGGACATGTCCATTCAACGCGCGGTCAACAATCTCAGCTTCAATATGCAGGAGACCGACGTTACTGAATCGGTCAGGCTCATCAAACCCGGCGCTAAAATTGGCAATTATTATCTAGGTAAGCTTATCGGCTTTGGAGCACAGGCGGCGGTATACTTCGCCCATGACGGCGATAACGACTATAAATACGCGATGAAAGTACAACAGTTATTTTCCAGCCTTCCGGAAATGTCCATAGTGATGGAAAGGATTAGAAATGAAGCTGCTGCGCTTAGAAAAATACATCATCACAATATCGTCCGGCTCTATGACTCCGGCTATATCGCCAAGGATGGTACCGATGTGTTCTATCTGCTGACCGAATATGTCAATGGTCAATCCCTTGACGCGCTCATTGGCAAGCCGGAAAGCGAATTTCCCATGCGTTCGAAAATATCTATAATGTATCAAGTGGCAATGGCGCTGGAGGAAATACACAAACACGGACTCACTCATCGGGACATAAAACCCTCGAATATTCTGGTCAATGATGAATTTTGCGTAAAAATCACTGATTTCGGCATATGCAAAATGGAGGATTCGACGCTTACCTGCACCAAGTCCATCGTCGGCACTCCGCTGTACCTGGCGCCGGAATATGTCGCCGATGGCATCGTCAATCAGCAACTCGATATTTATTCTCTAGGCATAGTCTCCTACATGATGTTTCTCAACATCCCTCCTTATCAGGCGGCGACTTACAATGACTTGATTATGAAAATCATCAATGAATATCCGGTCAGACCCCGGAACATCATTCCGAATTTTCCGTCCCGACTTCAGGATATTCTCGGCAGAATGCTCCATAAAAAACCCTCCAAAAGATACAAGTCCGCACGGGAACTCATTAGTGATCTCGAAAATCTGTCGCTTGACGAAGCCTCTTCCGAAAGCTGGCTGGAGGGCATCAGAAAACGTATCTCCGAGGGTCGAGTCTGGAAATAACCTTAAACAGAAAGCAACCATCAACTATGCATATTTATGTAGACGCAGACGCGTTCCCGAATCCCCTCAAGGAAATCATTTACAAAACGGTGATACGCCTGAACATCAAGCTCACCCTGGTGGCGTGCCAGTACATGCGCGTCCCTGATTCTCCGTTGATAAGCATGAGAGTGGTGTCGACCGGTCAGGACGCCGCCGACGATGAAATAGTGGAGCTGGTGGAAGCCGGAGACTTGGTCATTACCGCCGATATTCCCCTGGCGGACAGGATAGTACACAAAAACGCCCATGCCATAAATCCGCGCGGAGAACTCTATACCGAAGCCAACATCAAACAACGCTTGTCCATGAGAAATTTCATGGAAGAGTTGAGAAACAACGGCATGGAAACCGGCGGACCTCCGGCATTCAATGCCAAAGACCGGCAGGAATTCGCCAATCAACTCGACAAATTCCTCACCGCCCGACTCAAACACAGAAAAGACTAGAGCCATTGATTATGTGATCCGGATCGGAAACAAAATAGTATTCAATAAACTACCTCGACCCTTGGGTCGGGGTAGTTCATTCTCTGACAAGCGTAAGCCCGCGCACTCATACCTTTCAAGATGTGAAGCTGCTGAACGGCGATTTTGAGTTCAAGACCGGCGGCAGGAAATATCACGTCAACTATAAAGATAAGTTCACTGTGAAGGTCGACTGAAATAACATATAGCAAGTCTTATGCGGACTGTTCGGCGCGGAAACGTCGGACAGTCCGTAATTATTTATGCTCAAACAATCAGAAACAGATATAATAAAGGTATATTTTATCACATAGAGCTTGACAATTAATTATCAATGAAGTATACTAGAGGTATATAAGTCAAGCAATTAATATCATACCGGTAAAACAAGATGAATATGGACATAAAACAGAGACCGCTGGTAAAAGATCAGGTTATAGCCAAAGTTTTGAGTATGATCTCAGCGCTGAAACTGCAACCGGGAGACCGCCTGGCGTCGGAAAAAACTTTGGCGGTAAAATTTCATGTAAATCATCTGACTTTGCGTGCCGCTTATGCGGAACTGGCGGAAAGGGGTCTGCTGGAGCGTCGCAGGGGTAGCGGGACTTTCATAAAGCGGTTACCGGGAAATGAAAACGATGTTAACGCGCTTCGTTTGTCCTCCACCCGCACGGTTGTGGTGGCGATGCGCGACGATCCGCATTTTTTCAGCGGCTTGCGCAATGACATCATCAATGAAGCTCAGAACCGGGGGTTTCTGCCGATAGTCCTGGGTTCCGGCAACAACATCACCCAATCAGACGTGGAAAAGCTCAAGGCGTATCAGGAAATGGGCGCGGGCAATCTGATTATCGATCAGGCGGAAGCGGTCGGACATTCCCACAATCTCGCTTACCTGAGCGGAGCCGGATGCAAATACAAAAACATCGTCAGGGTACTGGGCAATCTGTCCGATGACGAACGACTTCCCGGCTGCATGATTTCCGGGGATTACGCCGGGGCTTACATGAAAGCGGTTGCGCACCTGAAGGAAAACGGACACAACAACATCGCTTTTTTCTGCGGTACCACCACCAAAGACAACAACGCCTGGCGCGCCAACAAAAAATTTATTTCGCTCTACACCCAGGCGATGATAGAAAATGATCTATCCGAATATATCAACGTCATTACCGCTTCATATGAAAACGTTTGCATGGATGACGCTATAAAGACAATGCTCAATTCCGCCGACCGTCCCACCGCCGTGTTCTGCGATATAGACTATCGCGCGGTAAAGGTCATTGACGTCGCCAAATCTATGAAACTTGAGATTCCCGAAGACCTTAGCGTCATCGGTTTTTTTGATACGCCATGGTCGCAGCACTATGGTATAAGCACGTTCAAATTCAGAAATAAAGATATCGCCAAACTGGTGGTAGACGCATTGGAAAATAATCACGATATGCCAAAACTTAACTTGTTTCCGATAGACCTCATAGAACGTGATTCTGTTTCCGTGGCAAAAGAACAAGCAACTTTATCAATATAGGAGAAGTTAAAATGTTTCAACTCAACCAAACTAACGGTAGAAACGGTTCGGCGAACATGACGACGTTTACGCTCATTGAGCTCCTCGTTGTGATCGCTATCATCTCAATTCTCGCATCAATGATGCTTCCGGCATTGAATAACGCCCGCGAAGCCGCCAGATTTTCCGCCTGCAAATCCAACTTGAAGCAAATCGGCATCGCGGATGTGATGTATATGGATGACAATAAAGGAGCGATTTTTCCACGCAGAACAAAGTCGCCGGAAACCGGAAGTAATATTTTTTTCAATACGGTCATGGAACCATACATTAAGGGCATTAACGAACCGGGAAAAATTTATTGTCCGGCAGAGAAAGATACTACTCTTGACTATGCTTACACTATTAATCTCAACATCCATAGAGACAATCAAAATGGAAATAGTATTGTTTTTCTAAAACAGCTACCCCAGCCGCATCGGGCGTTTTCAGTGATTGATGGTTACACCGGATTCGCGAATGTGTTTGCCGGAGCCACGCCTCCTCCGGGAGTTCTGAATACTCAGGGCATCCAGCCGAACCGGCATGGATTTAAGGTAAATGTACTTTACATGGACGGGCGCGTGGATGCATTATTCCGTAATGATCTGAATTTTACAAGCACACGCCTTATCGATTGGAATTTTGACGATCAATACTTCTGGCGCTACAACAATGCCCGTATAAATCAGTAAAATTATATACAAGGAGCTACAATGCTTAAAGAAATGTTATCTCTTGCCGTCGCGGCGGCAATGCCGTTTATTTCCACGTCCGACGACAAGCGGATAGTGAAACTGGACTTCAGCGCGTCGCCGGGAGACGCGCAGATAAGCCGTGTCTCCGGGGATATTTACGAATGGAATTTGCCCGATACTCAGGCGCAGAAAATATCATTTACCTTGCCGGAAATGGGGATAGATCCGGCGAATTACGATGAGATACGCTTTGACCTCAAGCCAGAGGGGTCGATTTCCATGTTTAATATAAAATTGCATGATTTTCCGGAGAAAGGAGAGCTTTCCAGCTGGTACACCAAGTTCCGCACGCCGTTGGGAGAGTGGACTTCCGGGCGTATAAATTTGCATGAAGACGATGACGGTGTATTTTTATCCAAAAATCGGGATCGTTTTCTGTCTCTTCCAGCTGGTACTTTAGAATTTCAGTTGAACCGCAGAGTAACGGCGGTACCCGGCGAACCGGTATGGCGAAAGATGCAGATAAAGAATCCCCGGCTGGTGCGCAATATAGTTACCTTGGATTTCAGCCATAGTGCGGCAAAGACTTATACCGCGGACGGCTTATTTATTACCGAATACGCGCTGAATGTGAGTAATCGCAGCAAAAAAGCACAGACTGTAAATATCGACTTTGACAGCAGAAAGCAGTTGAAATATTTCTCTATAGACGCGCCCCGGCAGCTTACTTTGAAAGCCAATGAGCAGCAGACGATCAATGTAAAGATCAGCATTGACCGTATTCAGGCGGAAAGCTTGCCCGCGTTGTTTGCCGAAAGCTGTATTCCTGAAGTATCCATCCCCGGCGTGGCTGATTCTGAATTCAGTCCGACCGTGGGCATGCGCGCCAAGGTGCTTTGGGGCGTAGTGCCGATATTCAACCCGAACTTCCCGACCCCCGCGGAGACGGTTCCATTTATCGAAGCTAGAAGCAAGGCGATACCTGAAATAGCCGAATGGCGCGAAAAAATCATAAGTGATGCAGAAAAGATTCTGTCGGTAGACTGGCCGGTATATGTAATGATGACCGGATTTGATCAGCATTACAGTTGCGACGACTGCAAAAGCCCTTTGCGTCCGGTTGATGAGACTAAACTGGACAAGCATAAGTGTCATAAATGCGGAAAAATATATACCGATGAAAAACGTGTTCTTGCCTATGCCCGCAGATACCGTTCAGCACGCATGAAAAACATCCTCACTCTGGCGCAGGCGTGGCAGTTGAGCGGACGCGATGAGTTTGCCCAAAAGGCGCTTCTGATGCTGAGCAACTATGCCGAAAAATACGAACAGATGCCCCGTCCGGGATACCGTTCCACCTGTGGCGGTTCGCGTCTGATGGGCGGCAATACCTTGGTAACAGCATGGAATCTGCCGCGTATATCCGAAGCTTACACCCTTTTGAAAAGTTACGACAAGCTGGATGCGAAACAACGCAAAGCCATCGAACACATGATAAGATCCGAAGCGGAACTGACTTCACGTCATTCGGTAGAATATTCCAATATGCAGGCGGAGCATATGCGCGCCTACGGCACGGCGGCGGTCGCCGTCGAAGCCTGGCCGCTCGCCGCGGAAGCCGTGTGCGGTGAATTCGGCTGGCATGAAATGGTCAAACACGCTTATTCCAGTGACGGCGTGGCGCATGAAGCGGGAGCGTATCACAAAGCCACTTTCGGCGCAATGAGTGTCTTTGCGGCTTTTCTCTACAATCAGGGTGTAAATGTTATGACCCCATACTTCAAGCGCGCCTTCGACGGTTCGTTGTCCTATGGACTTACCACGGGCTTTCATATTACTTATGAGTTGGCATACCGGGTGTATCATGACAAAGCCTATGTACCTGTGATTAAAGCAGAAAGACAGCGTCATGCGACCGAAGTTACCGCGTTTCTGGGTATGCCCGGATTGCCGGAGATCGAGAACGTCCCGGTAAAAAGTGAACAGCTCGCCGGAGCCGGATATATATTTCTCCGTGAAGGCAGTCCCGATAACTTCCTAGAGCTTAAGTTTAACTATATTCAACCTTTTGACCGTTTGGAATTTGACCGCTTGCAGACCCAGTTTTTTCACAACGGTCGTCAGATTGACGGCGGGGTCGGTAGAATCGTCTATACCGCGGCATGTGTGAAATGGATGTACCAGACCGCCGCCCATAATACGGTTGTAGTTGACGGGCAAGATCAGCGCGATGGCAGTGGAGAACTAATTGCCTTTAATCAGAATTCCGCGGCGGTGATTTCCCAAGGTGTCGCAGCGGTGTATCCCGATGTAAGCCAGTTGCGCGCTATAGCTATCGTCGATGGTAATTTCCTAGTGTTCGACCGCATGGCGTCGGACAAAGAACGCACCTATGACCGCTATCAATACGGTTCCGGTAAAATCAAACTTAACCGGAAAACCGCTGCGCTCGAAACTCTGCCCATGCTGCCGAAATACGGCGACTTCATCAATATAGAAGCCGGAGCCGCCGGAAAATCATTGGACATAAGCTACGGCGGAAGAGCTAAAATGAGGATCGTTTCAGATCGCGACATGACCATCGTCAAAGCCGCAACCTGGAAAGGCTATCATCCCAGCCGCTGCGAAGTGAGTTTTGCCCGCGTGAAAAATACTAAAAACGCATCATATCTGGCGGCGTTTACCCCCGGACAAAAACTGCCAGGTCTGAAAATACTCAAAAGCAACGCGGAACTCATCAAGCTGGAAATAAAAACAGATAAACAAAAATATATCTGGACTATAAAACCAAATGAAAAGATATCTGAAATAAAATAACAGGAGAAGTAAATGGCACATATAAGAAAAACTTTGCTGTACGCGGTCGCCATGCTGAGTATTGCTGGAACCGCAACCGGAGAGGGCTTATCCCGTAACGACATACTGTTCACTATGCCGTTGGACGGTAATCTGCAAATAATAAACTCCAGCGGAACAAGCAGTAGTGAAGCGGTATTCGTCAGGAAAAGCGACGCCGTAAGCCATGACTTTAAAATGGTTGAACACAATATTCCGCGATTTTATCCCGCCGGAAACGGCAGCACTGGCTTGCTGGTCGAAAACGGTTGTAATGCGTTTGGGCAGATTGAACGCGGAACTATAAACTTTCTCGCTTCCGGCGCGGCGTCATGTGATGATTTAAAAGCTTTCAGTAGCGCGGGTTCTATGCAGACAGTTCTTGCTCCTGGGCTTCAAGGTGAAAACGCCTTAATGTTGAAAAGCGGCGCGGAAGGCGGCAGTATTACTACTCAGCCCGCAAAAGTTGACTTCAAAGGCGAGATCATCGTTTCATTTTATGCTAAATCCGTTACTAGCACGGATTTGACTTTGTCCGTTGGCATGGCAAAAGAAACATTTAAGATCAGCTCAGAATGGAAACGTTATTTTGTCGGATACAAACTAAAAGAGCCCGCCGACGTCACGATGAAATTCACCCTGTCCGGTAATCACGAAGTAACCATCGACGCTTTAATGCTGGAACCGGCAGGTATTTATATGAAACGCGCGGAACCATCCACATGGATGCCTGGTGGCGTTAAACGCTTCAGCGAGACTTTGACCGTACCGCTGGACTTCAAAGGCGATTCCGGTGCTATTTCTTTTGATTTCACCCTGACCGCTCAAGGCGAATGGAACAGCCTCATGGTAATTGGTAGCGGCTGGAAACCTACAGCTACTATAAGACTACGCAACAACAACACAATACAAGCAACCCTGCTCGGGAAAACAGTCAAAAAGAGTCATAAATTTGAAACAGGCAAAGAATATAATCTCGTGCTGACCTGGGATAAGGATTCATTTGTGTTGTACTGCGATGGCGAAGAACTGCTCAGCGCCAGCGGCGGCTTGTCCGGCAAGTGGCCCGGCAAAGCAGGCATAGGTGGCTCCACCGATCAGGCTTCCCCTAATATCAAAGCCGACGCGGTAATAAGAAATTTCACCTTCTGGAATCGAAAACTCAAAGCCGATGACGCTAAACAGCTCAAGGATAAAGCTCCGGTAGACCTGCTGGGTCTGCGCGGCGGTGTCAGTATGATTACTCCGACAAGGGTTTTCGCGCAGGATACCCCGGTGCAATTACAGTGGAAGCTGGCGAAAGGGCTGGATTATGCTGTTATCAATATTCCTGGAATGCAAACTCAAAAAAAAACGGCTGATGAAAAAGGTCTGATAACACTGGATTTTCACCCCGGCCTGCTTGAAGCAGGCCAATACAAGATAAATGTTACGCTTCCCGATGGAAGCGTATTCCCACAACAGATAACTGTAGTTCCGGCACGTAAACCCTGGAAAAATATGCAGGTGTGCACCTGGAACGAGCATGGCGATTACGCTCAGTACGGCGTGGACATTATTGCCGGACGCAATGCCTGGGAAGCCGATGCAAACGCGGCAAAGGGGTTGTACAGTCATGACAATATCAATCAACTGGGCATTCCCCGCTCTGATTCAGACTGGGCGATTGCCCCGGACGGCAGTAAAAGTTTCCCCGATATACGCTCGGAACAGGTAAGAGAATCAGTAAAAACTGAGATTTCGCGTCTCGCCGAACTTTATCGCCTTGTACCAGACATCCGGGGTGCGGTTCTCAATAGTGAGAAACATGCCGGTTCGTCTTCGCTCAACTATTCGCCGGAAGCCATAAAATACGCCAAAGACAGGTTCGGACTGGATCTGAACAAATGGGTAAATTCCGACTTGAGACCCTGGCAGCGCTTTCAGCCCACGGGATACATTACCACTCGTCCAGCGCCGGAACTGGTTCCCGCCGACAGGATAATTCCCCTGGACAATCCGCTGTACGCCTTTCTGCGCTGGTGGCATTCCGCCGATGGCGGCACTGACGTTATCACCAACGATATTACCGCTGAAATAATACTGGAAGCCAGGCCGGATTTCCTGACCATGCGCGATCCGGCTTTGCGCCGTCCGCAGGTGAGGTCGTACCGCAAGATCAATGTGGCTCAGGACTGGGTATATTATACCGACCCGAAAAACATGCTTTGCACTCTTGAACGCCTACAGTGCCTTAACCGTGGCAGAGACGACGTCGCGGCGTCCGCCATGCCGCAGTTTCTGTTCAAGCCCGGCATGGCGGCTCCCTTTGGTGGTATGCCCACCGCCGATATGTTTCGCGAAGCCTGCTGGCTGACCTGCTCGCGTCCGGCGCGGATGATGACTTTCTGGAACTTCAAAGCCGCCGCGCAAAAGGGTAATCAGCATACCGCCGACGAGATAGAAACGATACTCGGCGGACAGAAAAACTGGGATGACACCGCCAAGATCATCAAGTCTAAAAAACTGGACATACGCGCCTGGGATCCGCAGCTCGTTAAAGAATTCAAAGCTTTCAACGATAATGTCTGGAAACCGTTCGGCGCGCTTTTTCCGCGCTGGCACAACTCTCCGCGCAAAGTGGCGGTGATCCGCAGCTTCGCTTCCAATATCTTTGGCAATATCAGATGGGGCTCTGACGGCGTTCTGGGACAGGCGATAATCTCCAGCGGTATTCCCTTTGATATTCTCTGGGATGAGGATTTTGAAAATGGCGTCAACCTGGACAGTTACGACCTTATCGCCTTTCCCTCGTGCCACGCCATGACCAGACCCATGTACGATAAACTTTCCGCTTACATCAAATCCGGTGGTACGGTAGTCCTCCCCCGTTCAGCTCCGGTCAAACTTGACGGAGCCGTCACCATCAAAGTTCCCCAAAAAGCCGATAACGTTTCAGCGCAGGAACTTGCGTTATTGAAAAAATATAAGGGCGACACCAGTCATCCGCAATACGTCGAAGGAATGGAGGAACTGGTTAAGACGTCCACCGCTGGGCATATTTCCGAGCTGGATAAACTGCTGGCGGAAAAAGTAAAAACTCCGGTCAAATGTAATACCGCCAACGTCAGTTGGAATCTGCTCAACGCGCACGGCGCTGATTATCTGGTGGCGGTGAACGACCTCCGCATTCCCGGAAAAATTTATGGGCGCTACGGTAAAGTAAGAGAGCAGGGCGTGGCGCAAAAAGCGTCTTTTACGGTCAATAACCCCGCCTGGCGTTATGCTTACGACTTGACCGCGCGTAAAGCTCTGGAAATAAAAAACGGCAGAATAGATATGAACCTCGGTTCTTGCGACGGCAGGATAATCATGTTCACCGCGCAGCCGGTAGGCAAGCTCAGCATCAAAGCTACGGACGGCATAAAGCGCGGACAAGTCAATAAACTGTTCATCAGTGCCGGAGCTTTCAAAACCGGATTGCTGCCGGTGAAAATCGACATAATCAGACCCGATAAAAGCCTGTCGCCATTTTCATGCTACGCCGTACTCGAAAACGGAACGCTGACCTTTAAGCTTCCGGTCGCGACTAACGCCCCCGCCGGCAAGTGGACAGTCGAAGTAACCGAACTCGCCACCGGCGGCAAAGCAACATTTTCCTTCGATATATAATCTCGACAAATAACGGCAAAAACCTGATTTTTTAAAGATTCAGGTTTTCTGCCGTTATCCGATAAACCATACACGTGCCAGCAGCGCCAAAAACATTTATATTGAAAAACAACTTATTGTCTTTTAATGTTGATTTTATTATTCCTAAAACAGATCCGTCAAGTGCTATTGCCTGAACATTCCATTTTTGTACCGTTGGATCAACTTTTAAAATGATATCAGCGCAGCCGCGATAAGCTAATACGGGTAAATGCCCCATATCAAGAACTAAACGCATTGTCTCATTTTGAAAAACGGTTCCGCTCCTTATTGCGTTCGTCAGATGATACAACAAAATATCATGGCTTTTCTGTAATGATTTTCCATCAAAAGAGTGAACTGAAATAGTGGAAAAATCAAAAGAATTATGTATGTTTAAAAATTTTCCGCCAATATTTCCGCCAGGAAAGGAAAATACTTCAGATTTTGGAGTAATTACTGACATTGAAATCTTTTTACGGTCAAACATCAATTCATTGGTGGAACTGAAGATTTTCCCTGTACTCTCATAATTTTCTAGGGCTTTATGTACTGATTCTGGTAATTCTTTTTCCCATTCATCTCCTACAATCTTAGCGCCATTAATATTAGCAGATTTTGGAGCTGAACCAATCTTAGTATATAATCCAAGATTGTGGAATTTAGAGTCAAATTCATCTTTGTATCCGGGATATTTCCACCCATAAGTAATAGTATCTCCTGACGCGGTGGAAACATCCCCGCGAACAAAAAGGAAATGAATAATACGGCCGGTTAAAATTCCGATTGGGTCATAGTAATGATTAAAAATTCCAAGACCTTTTGACGTTTTCTGTAAAATTACATCATTTGAATGAGAAGCCGCAAATCGATATAATGCATCCCAGCCCTGTAAAGCTGCATATGCTCCTGCAAGAGTTGCAATCTCGCTGCGAAAGCGATTGGGGTAACAGAATTGTAATTCGGTAACAATATTAGGTTTACCGGGAATTCTAACTCTCATATTTTTAAGTATGGATTTATTTCCGGAAGCAATCGCGCTTTTCTGATTTATAGCAATAGGTACATTCCAATTATTCAACGGAAAGGACGGGTGATCATGATAAATATGTACATCAGTCATGTCAAGATCATAACGGAAAGGCTGAAGTGATAAACGCGAAACATTATTTAAATTACAAATATATGCTTTTACTTTTAAATCATTTTTCAGAAACCGTATTTGTTCCCGTTGGATTTTATATTGGCGTTCTTTTAAAAATTCATAAAAAAGATCCTCTCTCTTTTTTGCCTGGTCTTCACTATATAAATTTTTTTGTTTAAGATAATTGGAATATACTTCTTCTATCAACGGAAAAAGTTCCGGGCTTTCTTGCCAAGTATGATATACATGAGCTTCATTATCCATATTAATTGCGAATAAAGCCGGGTCTTCTGCCAAGCATAAGCCTGAATAAGGGTTTTTTGTAGTTAAAATCTTTGTGGCATAATCCTTCCAGTTTTGCATGGCGGTATCCGAAAACATCGTTAAAGCTTTTCTGATCTTCCCACTATTGGAATTGCTGCATTCAATAATGCCATCTCCCGGACGAATAATTCTAGTACTGTGGACATCTGTAGTTATATACATACCTCTTTCTCTGAGTTTTGCAATAAGATAAAAGAAACGGTCAAGTTTTTCAGGTTGAAAGTCCAAAGTGCAGTTTTGAGTCCAATCATAAATGAAATTTTCAAATTGATGAATCCTGATAGAATTAAAACCATCCATTGCAAGACGATCAACGAGTATATCTGTTTCTTGATGAGTAGGAATCGTAATAGACTGGGCTAAATTAGTTCCATAAAACCTTACACGGATGGAAGGATCTTTCTCCAATACAAAATGACCATTTTCGTCTATTTTCAACGCTCCATCCTTTGCTGGATAAAAGCGGTTCATATGCGAAAAATCCATAGCAGAACCTTTCTGGAATGTCAATGGCACCTCAACTGGTTGCCATTGTTTTCCTTGTTCTATAATAAAGTTATTATCAGGAATCCCTTGCAAACGCATATTGCTTAATGTTGCACCAACAATCATCCAAACGCTTTTGCCTGATTGAAAACATATACTTTCGATTGGTTTATCGGAAATAGGGAAAGCTGAAACATACAAACCGACTTTACTGCTCTTATTATCGCCGATCCAGCCTATGATACCATTTTCAAATGAAAAAACGGGTTGCCACCAGTTACCGCAGTCTTTACCGGCAATTACTGAAATTTTTTCTGTTTTGCCATCCAGAAACTTAATAATTACATGTCCCACTGGACTGCCTGTTTGTGGAGGCCATGCGCAGGCGTGCAATAAATAAATATAGCGACCATGTTCCCGATTGCGCAATTCAATTTTTCCAACGGGAGGATACGGTCGTATATCAGAAAGAACCAAGCAACTTTTCCCTTTGTTTTTTTGCGGATTGATAATATCAAAATTTATTCCGGCAAAATCGTGTAATCCAAAAGAGTTCATGCAAGATAAATCATTCTCCAACCCTTGATCAGTCCAACCCCCTTTACCATCATTAGGAAATTGATCCGTAAAGTCCATATTTGCTGCAGCGGTAATGGGAATGGGGGTTGTAGATAAATTTTCACGGTTGATTTTGATTTGCATATTAAAACATTTTTCTTTACTTGATCTTGGCACGCTGAAATCTATACAATAATAATTTTCTTTCGTTGAAAAACGCAAATCTCGAACTGATACCGAAAACTCTCCAGAGAAACAATAAGATTCGGTTCCTGATGAAATGCGAAATGTGTTATGTTTTTTTATTTGAGATTTTTTTACTATAGTGGCCGTCTGTTTTTCCCCGGATAGACGAATCAGTTTATTATCTATTTCAATATCCGCCGGAATATCCGCAGGAATTTTTATTACTCCACCAATGTTTTTCGTATTTCCAATACCAAACATTGCCGCAGTATAAATCCAATTATCCGCATTTTCTTTCTTAAGAGTATAAGATACTTTTGCTCCAAAATCCTGAGAAAAATGACATTCTCCAGAAAGTATTGTCTTTTCTCCTTCCAAAAGAATCTTTCCATCACTCAGGCTTATTTGCCGCCAAGCTGGATTATGCCACCAGGACAAAGTCAATTTATCCCCCAGCTTAAGAAGCCCTTTTGAATTTAAAACCACTCCTGACTCAGAAGCATTAATAGATACAAAACTAAATGCCAATACCAGTGTTAATAATTTTTTCATTGTTCTTGTTTCTTTATTATTAAAGGGTTAAAAATGAATTTGACGAGGAGTTGTAAAAAGTTTTAATTCCAGATTTTAATTTTAATTCTAACGGAAATCTTGAACCCACATGACCATCAAAGAAAAGCGAATTAGCCTTTCCGTTATGCAATGGATTAACAGAAGCCTCTCCACTAAAACGATAATAAGGTTTTTTATCATTCAAATTCCATGAGTCCGAGAGAATCATTATGTCACTAGTCATGCCTTTGTTTGAGGGTAAATAGCCATTACTTGTACATGATAAGTTTGAGATGTTCTTTACATTCGGATATTTACTGGCGCTCCACCAACCGTTTGCAAGAACAGGATTATAGCCATATACATAGCTAAAATAATACCAGTTGCTTGTAAGGGAAAAATCTCCAGCAGCAGGACATCTCATTATCGCCGAACCAGTTTTATTTTCTTGTAAACCCGCATCTTTACGAATAGTGTCTGACCAACGTGGAACACCCGTTCCCGGATCTCCCAATCTAGGATAATAACCATCATAGTTATCTGAATAAGATATAAAGCAAATCCCTAGATTTTTTAAATTGTTTATGCATGTCGCAGAATAGGCATAAGATCGTGCTTTATTCAATGCAGGCAAAAGCATACTGACAATAATTGCGATGATTGCGATAACAATTAAAAGTTCAATTAAAGAAAAACCGTAAAAATAACATGCTTGCATTGTTACACATCCCCTTTCTTTGTTGTTCATGATTATATGTTCCTATTTAAGTTTAATCAATTGTTAGCGCTGATTGAAAATTCACCAGCATTACTATATATTTTAATTATAATGTAAGATGTTTTGTTTTTCAATAACACTACAGCGTTTTAAAATGAGTAAAACAATACAAAAAGATGAGTAAAAAAACACAAAAGAGACATACTTTGAAGAAATCCAAGCATGAGCATTCATGGTCTTCAGACTCTTCTTACGACTTACAAAGACGTGAAATATGGAATGCATCTGTGAATATGTCTTTGCCATTATTTCCTTATTGTATGGAAGAAGAGATTCGTTCCGGCAATTATTGGTATAAAGACAAATTCACTCGCTATTTACTTATTATCATTGGTTTGAGAGGGAAAATATTATTTCGGTTTAACACTAAAGACATTATATTGAATAGGGGTGATATTCTTATCATACCACCTGGAACCGAATATCTGTTACAAAATGTTGATGAGAAATCATCTCACAAACTTGTATTGGAATTGATAGGTAATAATCTGGATTCAAATATAATGACTTTGGGACTTAATAATATCACTCTGCTAAAAACCAAAGAATATCTTAAAATAGCAGCTTATTTAAGAGAAATAGGAAATATTATTCATGAAAAAAAAACAGAGGATATTCCACTTGTTGTAGGGCTGTCATATCGTTTTTGTACAGAAATTGCTATGATTATAATGCATTCAGAAAATAATGATTCTCTTGTAGCTAGAGCTCAAAAACTCTTAGAGAGCAATTTTGAAACTAAACTGACGATAAAGTCCCTTGCGAAAACGTTACGTTGCTCCACATCATTGTTGAACAATAAATTTCGCAGTGAACTGGGAATAACACCATTGCAATATCGTTTGGAAAAGAAGATTGCCTGCGCTCGTTACCTGCTATGTTCAACTTCACTTACTATAAAAGAAATAGCCTATAAACTTGGTTATTGCGATCCATTTTACTTTTCCGGCGAATTCTGCCGCATGACAGGATCTTCACCGACAAAAGTCAGAAAGGAAAAAACATTAATATAAATTGCATTGAGACCAAAGGAGTATAATTTCATATTTAACGTGCAAATTGAAAGTATTATCCGCAACGGCGCTTGGACAAATTATTTCGTGTTTTTCTCTGTAGCGCGTCAATCGTTGCTTCATTCTTTTCGATGAGCTTTTGGTGTACTTCTCAGAGTGAGAGCGGTCAAATAGAGAAAAAACAGGAAGTCAGTCATAAACGCCGACTTTCTGTTTTGTTTTACAATTAAACCGTGATTTGTTGTTGAAATAAGTCCGATTGAATATCTTGATTTTTTTTAGTTTTCACTTGGATTCTTTTGGGGCTCAGACATTTTTTCTTTAATCATCATTTGCAATTCATGCATATTTTCCTGCACTCGTTTTTGACCTAATGCAGCACCCTCGGAAGTTAAAACAGGCATTAGCATTGCAGTTTTTCTTCCAACAGGAGTTTTATGAAAAATGATAAGCTCTTTTAATTCTTCGTCGGTAAAGTTCTTCATGTAGATTTTTGCCATATCTTCTTTCATGCTTTCCCAACCCATATACTTATTGAAAAATTTAAGCATGGTGTCTTTTAAAGGAGCTATAGATGGATTTTGTTTAATTTGAACTTCCAACATCTTTTCGATTGATTCTTGATATGTTACAGGCATTTCCATTACTTTGAACAACTCATAAACGACTTTTGTACTTCTCTTTTCATTAGCATTGACTGAGGTAACGCTGAAAAAAAGAATGAGTGTTGTCAATTCCAATATGAATACTTGTTTGAATTTTTTCATTTATATTCCCCTGTTTTAAGTTATTTCAATATTAGATAATTATGTAGTTATAAGCTGAGCTTTAATAATGCGGCCGTCAGTCCGATTACCATAAATACTTCCACCAGTCTGGCTACAACTACCATAAGAACAGCATCAGGCCAGAAATTTGCCGTTGTCCACTTGCATATAAGGACAAACATAGCTATCGTCGCGGCAACTGTCCCTATTAATCCTGGAATCAGACCTATAAGACTAGTGATGGACGCAATCACCAGCATTCCAATGAATTTACCGTCTAATTTCGTTATTTTCATTCCAGCCCATAGCGCGAATGCCGCAAATAAAATTGAGATGCAATAAATGATAATTGTGACTAAGATTTCCATAAAACCTCTCCTGTTTAATAATTATTTAATTGTAAAATAAGTTAGCAAGTGGCATTTTCAAGAGGAGGATATACAAATATTTGGAACATGCGGGCGTTGCTCCACGGTGGACGGAGTGGAATGCCGTGCATCCATATAATAAATTAACGGAAAACACTCACAATTTTCACTTTCCATAAAAAATGCAATTTGGGGTGGTACCTGTCTTTTCGATGAGATTCTGGTGTATCTGCCGGAACGGCTTGTCAGACCCTGTCCGATAGTGTGTTGGCTACGAAGGGGGGCTTTGCAGACGCGTTGGCAGAGCGCAAAATAATCTGGCATGTTTGGTGTTCTCCGGTGTTGACTTTTTCTTGTATTGGAGCTAGGTTAGTTACAGATTTGGGAAAAAAGTACTTATTAAGAGGAGTTTATTTATGCGCGGAACAATCGGGATTATATTGTTGTTATTGCTGATAATGTCAACAGCGGCTGTATTACTGAGTCCAAAGGTAAGCAAAGACGGGAAGATACCTTTGGTCTGGGTCAGCGCGTCGGTACCTGATCGCGAGGAACAGGTGCGGGTCTTCAACGAACTTCATCCTGAATACCGTCTGAGCATCGATCCTGGCAATACCGGCATAACTAAGATTATTGTACAATGTTCCGCCAACATGGGCGGGGATATTATCGACTTTGTTTCAGAGAGCAATATACAGACTTTTACCGAAGCCGGGATATTGATGGATCTTACCCCGCACGCCGATAAAATGGGTTTCGGGCTTGATACGCTGGCGGATTCAGTCAAACCGCTGGTTCTTGCCAAAGAGCTTGACGAAAACGGCAATATCGTGGAGCGGCAGATAACTTATCCGCTTAATGTATTCCATACTTATATTATTTATAACAAGAATATTTTTGATCAATATGGCATTCCGTATCCTCCTGAAGACCTCACTTGGGATGAATATATCGAACTGGCGAAGAAACTTACAATAATGGATGAAGACAGTCGGGTGCCGCGTATCTTCGGAGCGATGGGAGCGGATTACAATACTATTCTATGGGGAATGGGCGGACGGGTGATGAATGATGACGGCACCAGATGCGAACTGGATTCCGACGTCGCCGTCAAAGCGATGGTTTTCTACCATGATCTCCATTTTAAAAATAAAGTCGAACCCTTACCGCTCGTCAGAAGCGGTATAACCTCAGCACAGGGCGGAAACGCCAGCGACTACAATCTGTTGGGCAACGGACAGTTGGCCATGGCGTGGGGGGCGCGCTGGTATCTGATGATGCTCCGTCCATATGTACGCCAGCAGCGTGAGCTTAAAGAAAGATGGATGAAAGAAAATCCAGGCAAAAAATATACTGGACCTGAGCCGATACGTTTCGGCGCATGTATGGTGCCGCGCTTTAAGGGAGCCCCGCGTTTTACCCGCACTGGAGGGCGTACCGCCGGTATCAACTCAAAAAGTCAACATCGACTTGAAGCTTTGGAATTCCTGCGTTATGCGGCGGGCAAAGAATATAATATGTCCATGTGTGAGATTGCCGACTGCAAGCCGCCGAACAAGGCGTATTACAAGCCTGAATTGCTTTACAGTAAAGAATTTCCGGAAGAAAAGGAAGTTCATGACATGTGTCTGAAAACTATCCCTTACGGCAGAGTTACCCCGCGCAGTCCATTTGTTAACAACTCGGTCATAGACCGGATTATGAACAAGACTCTTCAGGCGGTAAAAATTGGCGAGAACCTTACCGAAGAAGATATTCGCGTTTTGTGCAAAAGCACGGCGGATCAGATCAATGCCGAGATCAAGCGTAATATAGAACGTAATCCACAACTGAAAAAATTCTACGACAAAGTGGTTGAACAAGGCGGAGAGCCGATGCTCTGAGATTCCGCTCTGTTCAAAAGTGGAAAAGATGTTTATTGGCTTTCAACCAGGTTTGGGATTCTCGATAATCCGGACGCATTTTTTCCACTAAGTTCCAGAATTGCGCGGAATGGTTCATCTCTTTGAGGTGAGCCAGTTCGTGAGCCACGACGTAATCAATAATTCGGCTCGGATACATGATAAGCCGCCAGCAGAAACTTAGATCGCCGGAGATGCTGCACGAACCCCACTGGCTTTTGGTGTCGGCGATACGTATCTTACGATATTTAAGTTCGAAAGTCCGGGCGTACAGCTCAGCACGCTCACTTATATATTGCTCCGCCTTGAGCTCATACAATGCCTGCATCATCTGCCGGGCTTTGGTCTTGTAATCCTCGGAAATGATGAACGCCTTATCGAAATATATCGGAGCGGTAGCGTCTGCGGCGGGGATGAAGCGCAAGGGATATTTTGCGCCTTTGAAATAAAATTCACTGTTTTCGTTAAAGCTTACTTCGGGGCGCGCCTGAAGGCGTTCAAGCTGTTGAGCTTGTTTGTCCCGAAGCCAGTCTTTTTTTCCCTCTACCAGCTTTTGTATGGTGTCCAGAGGAACGTGCTGCGGAGCCCGGACGATTATTTTACCATCGGCGTCGACCGCCAAAGAAAGGCTTTTGCGTTTAGTCGAACGTATAAGTTTATCGATCATATTTTATATCACGGGCGCGTCTGGTAAGGACGCGCCATGAGCGAGACGCGTGGCTCAATTTCTGCTTATTTCCAGGATGACGACGTCTTCAACCGGAACATCATCGTGATAGCCGCGTGAACCGGTCTTTACTTTCTTTATTTTATTTACCACATCCATACCATCGGTAACTTTACCGAATACGCAATAACCGTAGCCCTGCTGGGATTTGTCCCGGAAGTTGAGGAAATCATTGTTGCTTACGTTGATAAAGAACTGACTGGTGGCACTGTCCACGACCATAGTTCTTGCCATGGCGATGGTGCCGCATTCATTGCGCAGGCGGTTGTCAGCTTCATTAGTGATAGGGTCATTGGTGGATTTCTCTTCGAAATCAGTGTTGAAACCACCGCCCTGAATCATGAAGTTATCGATGACGCGATGAAAAAGAGTATTGTTATAAAATCCGTTATCCACGTAATCGAGGAAGTTTTTCACGGTTTCCGGAGCTTCATCGCTGAACAGTTCAAGTTTGATGTCGCCGAGCGAAGTCTTGATAGTTACCATTTGTCTGTTATTCCTTATATGTCGTTAAGTTAAGTTCATTGTTTCTTTAACAATTTGCACCGTTTTTGTCCGAAAACAAGCGCGAAAATCAATAAATGCGCGTGTTTCAGGTAAACAGGAACTGGCGTGAACCGCCGCCGTCAGGAAGTTCAAACGCGGGGGTGGTATGCCATTGAAAGCCGGATTTCTCCGCCGACACAGTAACTTGAGGCAGATCCTGCTGTATCTGCGCGGGTGTTTTATAGAAAATAAACCGGCCTTGCGGTCGTAGCAACGGGCGGGTTTCGCGAAACAGTTTTCTGGCTTCAGCCACAGCTCGGGCGGTTACAACGTCAAAGCGGTTTTGCCATTGTTGTTTATGTATGAGTTCTTTGGAGCGGGCAGTTACTATCTGAACATTATCCAGCCCGAGCTCTTTAGCCGCTAGCTCCACAAAACGGGTCTTTTTGCCGATGGAATCGATAGCGGTGATTCTTAATAAAGGAAACGCGGCGGCGAGTATCAGCGCGGGAAACCCCGCGCCGCAACCGACATCGGCTATATCCATCGCCTTGTCCGTCAGTTCAGGAAAGTAAATTCCCACTGAAAGAGAATCAGCGACATGCTTGATCCAGTATTCCTGTTCAGAACTTATCCGGGTGAGGTTAGTTTCGGCATTGTACGCGGAAAGCAACCGGTAAAGTTCTGCCGCTCGTTGTTCGAGCGTATCCGGATTCGCCGCCCGACATCGCAAGGCGAACTCTTTGAAGTCAAAACTTATATCCAAGGCGTTTACTTTCCCATATTCAGATGGAGAATACCGAGTATAATGCAGAAAATACCATAAATGCAGCAGAACGACGCCGACGCCAGACGGATTTTACCGTTATTTGCAGATTTACGGATAAAGTCGCGCAACAAATGTGGTTTACCGGCAAAAAATATACCGATTATACCCATAATCAGACAAAATGCCGCAAACACTGGAGCCGCAGGAGTATGCAAGGTAAAAGATTCATGTAAAAAGTAATGCGCCAGCAATATCATAAGCCCTCCGATGGCGCGGGCGAACAGATAGTCAAGAAAATTATATGCCAACACTGCACATACCGCCACTGCCGGGATCAGGTATGCGTGCAAAGATTCCGGCAGAATGGGTTTTGAGTGAGGGATGCACCAGACCAGTCCGGCAAGAGCTAATATACTGCCAAACAATACGTTGCGCGGGAGCTTCTCCCTGGTATGCACATTGAAAGGAGTCGTTTTCATTATCCACACCCCGGCGAACGCCGCGAGAAGCCCGAAAAGAATCAAGCTTAACGTATATGTCATATATGCTGTATTCATTGTTTTTCTATTCTTTTTTTGTTGCTGCTTCGTCAAAAGTAACCGCTTGTGCGGTTTTTTCAAATTCAGGAAGGAGTAAATGCCGTATTTTTAGCGACATTGGCGCAAATTTAGTTTTTTGTTAACTGGTAAAACACGTTTTTCAATATATTTTACAAAGGGATGATTTTAATGTTTTAACATCAATTCAGGAAAGAAAACGGATTTATGAAAAAGACAATTCTTTGTATCGGCGCCGGTTATGTCGGCGGACCGACTATGGCGGTGATCGCGGATCAATGTCCGGACTATAAAGTAATCGTTGTTGACATGAACGCGGAACGTATCGCGGCATGGAACTCGGATGAACTGCCTATTTACGAGCCGGGACTGGATGAGGTCGTGCGCCGCGCCAGAGGTCGTAATCTGTTTTTCTCCACCGATGTTTCCTCCGGCATCAAGGAAGCGGGCATTATTTTTGTGAGCGTAAATACTCCTACCAAGACTTTCGGCGACGGCGCGGGCAAGGCGGCGAATCTTCAATACTGGGAAAAGACCGCCAGAGATATTGTAGAACACTCCGGACATGACAAAATAGTGGTAGAGAAAAGCACCCTTCCGGTGAGAACCGCCGAGGCGATGCACCGTATTTTGATGGCAAATACCAAAGGACTTAATTTTGAGGTCATCTCCAACCCTGAGTTTATGGCTGAGGGCACCGCTATTTCCGATCTGCAAAATCCTGACCGGGTACTTATCGGCGCCATGGAGACGCCGACCGGGCAGAAAGCTTTACAAGAGATCATCGACATCTACAGCAACTGGGTGCCGAGGGAAAGGATCAAGACCACTAATGTATGGAGCAGCGAGCTTTCCAAGCTGGTCTCCAATGCCATGCTGGCGCAAAGAATTTCTTCGGTCAACAGCATTTCGGCTCTGTGCGAGCAAACCGACGCCAATATCGTGGATGTTTCAGCCGCGATGGGCGCCGACTCCAGAATCGGCAGTAAATTCCTCCGGGCGAGCGTAGGCTTCGGCGGCTCATGCTTCAAGAAAGACATTCTCAATCTGGTGTATCTGTGTGAATTCTACGGTCTGCCGGAAGTGGCGGAATATTGGGAACAGGTGGTGAAAATAAACGATTATCAGGCAAAACGCTTCGTTAAAAATATCGCCGCCAGAATGTTCAACACCGTGGCGGACAAGCGAATAGCTGTGTTTGGCTTCGCTTTCAAAGCCGACACCGGAGACACCCGCGAATCCCCGGCAATAGCGGTATCCCACCTGTTACTGGAAGAACATGCCGAGCTTGCCATTTATGACCCCAAGGCGCTGGATGAAGCTAAAAAAGACATGAAAGACGCGCAGGGCAAGATCGAATACATCGACGATCCTTATGAAGCGGTCAAAGGCGCTCACGCCATCGCACTGCTCACCGAGTGGAAGGAATTCACCGAATACGATTATGTAAAAATATTTGAACTCATGGAAAAGCCGGCGTTTATCTTTGACGGCAGAAATATTCTTGATCACAAGAAACTCTTTGAGATTGGATTCAATGTGTATCCTATCGGTCAGGCGGCGATGTCGCACCTGAACTGATTATTTACAAAAGGCTTGCGGCTGATGATAGCTCTTATTGATTATGGAATGGGCAATCTTTGCAACGTTTACAGAGCACTGGAAAGCGTTGGCGGGAATGTCGAAATTATAGAAAAAGGCGTGGAGCTTGATCGCTTCGACGCTCTTATCCTCCCCGGCGTAGGAAACTTCGGCGATGGAATGGAACATCTGAATTCACGCGGATTTACCCCGGAAATACTCAAGGCGGTAAGCGCGGGAAAACCTTTTCTGGGAATATGCCTGGGCATGCAGATGTTGATGGAATCCAGCGAAGAAGCCCCCGGCATGCCGGGATTGGGTATTTTTAAAGGCAAAGTTTTGCGCTTTCCCGACGGCGGCGAAAAAGTACCGCATATGGGCTGGAATTCTATTCGTGTGGAAAAATTCTGTCCGTGCCTGAATGGAATAACGGATGACAGTTATTTCTATTTTGTCCACTCCTATTATGTTATGCCGGATGATCCGGCGGTAACGGCGGCATCATGCGAGTATATGCTCAAATTCACTGCCGCGCTGACACGGGACAATGTTTTCGCCACCCAGTTCCACCCGGAGAAAAGTCAGGACAAAGGTATTCAGATTCTGAAGAATTTTGTCGGACAGCTGAATTAGCCCGGTGGTCGGATGAACAAAGCGGTACGCAAAAAAATGTTGATAAAGACTTATGAAAGTCTTTTCGGTGTGTTCGGGCAGCAGCACTGCACTTTGGACTACCGCGCCCCGCATGAGCTGATGATCGCCACTATTATGTCGGCGCAATGCACCGACGCCAGAGTGAACAAGGTTACGGCGGAACTTTTCGTCAAATACCCGGATGTGGAAGCGTTTGCCTCCGCCCGGCAGGAAGAGCTGGAAGACGCGATAAAGTCAGTTGGCTTTTATCACAACAAGGCTAAGCATATTATCAATGCCTGCCGGGACGTGCTTGAACGCTTCAGCGGAAAAGTCCCGGAAAGTATGGATGAATTGACCTCGCTCGACGGGATCGGACGCAAGACCGCCAATGTAATTCTGGGCGACGCTTTCGGTATACCGGGATTCCCGGTGGATACGCACGTAAAACGGGTGCTACAGCGCTTGGGGCTGGTCTCCAGCGATGACCCGGTGCGGATAGAGCGCGAAGTTACCGCGCTGGTTCCAGATAAGTTATGGGTGAATTTTTCGCATATAATCATTCTTCACGGCAGAACGGTATGCCTGGCGCGCAAGCCGCGTTGCGAAGAATGTGTGTTGTCATCAGATTGTGAATATTATAAAAACAAGAAATGAAAAGATGGGTTTATTTAAGAAAAAGTTCAGAAGTATAAAGAAGTTTCCGACCTGGGTATTCTGGCCGCTGGCGACCTTGATGAAGTTTATGAAACTGTGTATGCGCACGGATTTCATAGATCCGCACAACGCCGTCAATTACAAAACGCCGCTGGTGACGGTAACCTGGCACAATCGGTTGCTGTTTTTTCCGGTCATGTTCCCGCTCTATGTACGTAAAAAAACCATGGCGGTAGTGAGCGCGTCACGCGACGGACAGTATGTAACTGACCTGCTTGCGCATTTCAAACTTAAAAGCCTGCGCGGTTCATCCTCACGCAAAGGCGCCAATGCTTTGCGTGGCGCGATCGACGCCATCAATGCCGGGTACAACGTCAGCTTTACCCCCGACGGACCTCGCGGTCCCAAGTACAGCATGAGCCAGGGACCGATTCTTACCGCCAGCAAGACCGGCGTGGAGATCGTCCCGGTATCAGTCAACGCCTCGGCTTACTGGCAGATAAAGAGCTGGGATAATTTCCAGATACCCAAGCCCTGGGCAAAGCTCACACTGATAATTGGCGACCCGATAAAGATTCCGGCGGATATGTCCGAGGAAGAACTTGAGCAGTACCGGGAAAAAGTAAGACAGGCTTTACTGGATATTACGGTTGACAGAAACTGAATTTATGGCATTTTATATAAATGTTGAAATCATTAAATCTATTCGGAGAATTAAAAATGTCTGAAAAAGTAAAAAGCGATCTTTATAAAGCCGCCGGCGTGGATATTGACCTGGCGCATGATCTTTTGGGAAAAGTCAAAGAAAAGATATCCTCCACCAGAAGACCGGAAATGCTTAGCCCCATTGGCGGTTTCGGCGGTCTGTTCCAGATAGACCTGAGCAAATACAAAAATCCGGTGATGGTGTCAAGCATCGACGGCGTCGGCACCAAACTGATGGTGGCGATGATGATGGAAAAATATGACACTGTCGGACATGACATTGTCAACCATTGTATCGACGATATAGCAGTACAGGGAGCGGAACCGGTGTATTTTCTGGATTACATCGGCATCGGTAAACTCAGAAGCCCGCTGTATGAACAAGTGCTTGAAGGTATCGCCGACGCCTGCAAAGCTGCCGGATGCTCCGTCTTAGGCGGCGAGACCGCGGAAATGCCGGGCATGTACGGCAATGACTTTGACCTCGTAGGCGTTATTACCGGGATAGTTGAAAAAGACAAACTCATCACTGGCGAAAATATCGCTCCCGGACACGTGGCCATCGGACTGGGCTCCAGCGGTCTGCATACCAACGGATTCAGCCTGGCGCGCAAAGTTCTTTTCGATCAGTGCGGTTATACCGTTCACTCCACCCCCGATGAACTCGGCGGCATGAGCGTCGGCGAAGCCTTGCTGAAACCTCATACCTGCTACTGGCCCGCACTCAAAGAATGCTTTGACCGGAATATTGCAATCGACGGTATCGCGCATATCACCGGCGGCGGACTCTATGATAACACCCCCAGAATCCTGCCGGAAAACGTAAATGTGATATTTGACAGCAAAGCCCTTCCCGTTCTGCCGATATTCAAGCTTATCACCGAAAAAGGCGGCATCAGCCACGAGGAAGCTTACCGGGTATTCAATATGGGCGTAGGCATGGTTCTCTTCGTCAAGCCGGAACAAGTGGACGAAATCATTTCCATCTGCGAAAGCAAAGGCTTTTCCGCCGCCATTTGCGGTAAAGTTGTAGAAGGCGATAAAACTATTATTGTTGATTGACCGGCATATCAGCCAGGGGGGGACGGAACATGAAGATATTTGACAGGATTAAAAAAAATTCTTTAGTGGGCGGCGCCATCAATACACTGAGCGGTCTTATCGCCAACTCCAGAGATATAGATGCTGATGTCCGCTCATTTTCCGAACTCCTTGGCGTGGTCATATGGGCCGACGGCAAAGTCGACGGCAGAGAAATCGAATGCTTTAGAGAGTTGTTTGCCGGGCAAGTCCCGGAAAAACAGCTTGACTTCATGGTCGAAGAGCTTAAGCGCGAAAAGGTGCGCGACATTGATAAAGGTATGAAATGGATTGCCGCCTTAGGCGCGGAACGCAAACGCGACGTCATGGACGCATTGCTAAAAATAGCGTTTTTCAACGGCGATTATACCGAATCGCAAAATTCCGTACTCAAAAAAATAGCCGCCGGATGCGATGTCCCCGATGACGATTTTGCGCTCATGCTGAAACATGCCCGGGAACATTTTGAGCGACGCAAACGCATCATGCGCTCGTGGACAGGGCTTATTGTAGCTTTGGTGATAATCTCAATATTTGTGCTTACCGCCACGTTCCTGAAATCGGTTCTTTTCGGATTTATCCTGGCATTCATATTCCTGCCGCTGGAAAAGTTTTACGAACGCAGATTCGCTTCTCCGGGAATCCTGCTGAAGATATTTGCCGCCGCAGGAGCCATATTGCTTCCACTCAAAAATATCTCCAACCGGATACGACGACGACTGAAACCATCGTCTTCACCCGACTCCACAGAAGAACTTGAACAAAAACGCATAGCCGCCAACGTAAATAAAGCGGTCGGAGCGTCGGCTTTTACGCTTATGTTTATGGCGATTGTGGCGGTACTGCTGGTCTTCATGTTTTCAGTCAAATATGTCGCCGGCATAGGCATGGATATTAAATCCTGGGCGGACAGCCATGTTCAGGCGCAACAGAATATTTCCCACGCTTCCGCAGAAGACTCTAAAGACGCAGAAATAGAGCCGGAAAAAGACGTGGACATCAAACTGCCCCCAAATACCGCAAACGCGCTTGCATCCCGCGAAGAAAGTTATATCAAAAGCCTCGTCGGCTCTCTTATCATCAAACTTGAGAAAATCAGGGCGGATATTGAAAAATGGCCATTGGTTCAGTCCGCCATCGATGAAGCTTCGGCGGTACTAAAAGATCAGAACAATCAGAAAGCTTTTATCTCTATGATAATGAAAAGAACCGGAGGAATGTTTTCATTTACCGCAGGCTTCTTCTCCGGCTTTTTCTCTTTGATTTTCGATGTACTCATGACCTTGTTTTTCTTTATGCTGTTTCTCCAGAAAATGGCGTTGTTCAATGCCAACAGCCGCACACGACTGGAAGCCGGAGGCACCAGCGAATACATCGTCAAATCAATTTTTGAAAGCAATTGGATGCCATACACAGGCGACGAGACCCGGGCGCAGGCGAAACAGATCCTTGAAGACATCGGGCTCATGTTCAAAGCGTGGCTTAAGGGCTATGCCTCAATAATCGCTATTGAGATAACTGTATATGTCAGCGTATTCATGCTGCTGGGTGTGCCTTACGCGCCGATTCTGGGAATGATCGCCGGATGTACTATCCTGCTGCCTTACATCGGACCTTTCGCCAGTGCGTCGCTGACCGTGCTGGTATGCCTTGCGGTCGGCGGATCACACGTGAGCATTGTACTCATACTGGCGGTCATACTGGCATATATCATCATGAACGGCATTCTAGAACAATTCTTCCTGTATCCGGGATTCGTAGGCGAGGCTTTGGGATTGACCAATCTGGAAACGATTATTGTGGTACTTCTCGGCGGAGTTTTCGCTGGACTGGCGGGCATGATTTTCGCTGTCCCCACCGCATCGGTCATGAAATATCTTATCCCCAGAATATACCATTGCTGGCAGCCCGTCAGACGCAAACATGATGAAAATATCGATGCCGAAATCGCGTAAAGGCTAAATTTATTTCCATATATACCGATAATCGTCAGTATCGACAATACTGACAAGGAGGTCAAAATATGTTGATAGACGGCAAAGACAATTTATCCGCCAAAGACCGGGTAACTGAAGTTCCGATATGCTCCAAGACCGATTTGCTGATCAAGGAAGGCAGAAATTACGCGGAGTTCACCATGAGCCTGGCAAAAGAACTCGAAGCCCATACACAACAGCCTCAACAGGAAACCGCGATCACAAAAGATGACAGCCATAGCAGAAACGGAATGGATCTGCTGCTGCAATTGCTTTAGAAAATGCATTGTAAAATTACAGGGATGCCAGGGATTGGATGTCAGCTACTGCTTCTAGCCACCCCTGAGGCACACGTTTAACAAGGAAATATAGATATGACAAAACAAATCTCCAGCGAGCGAAAGGCCGCCTATTACATCGGAATGGGATTGATGATTTTGGGAGCAATACTGTTTGCCTCAACATTTGTTACTTTCATCATGAACTTTGGAAATTTCAACAACTTTGAGTCCAATGCGAAATCAGGTATGTTGCGAGGATTTGGAGGTATAGCCTTATTGATTGTTGGTGGAATTATTCGAGGCATTGGTGCTCTTGGAATTGCGGGATCAGGTGTAAAATTAAACCCTCAACAGGCAAAAGAAGAACTGGAGCCGTACTCACGCATGGCTGGCGGAATGATTAAAGATGTTTTGGATGAATCCGAAATAAATATAGGTGGAAAATCTGAAAAAATCATAATGATAAAATGTCAATCATGCGGAAAATTGAACGAAGAAGATTCAAAATTCTGTCAGGAATGCAGGAAAAAAATGCGCTTCTCCCCGAAAGCTGGACAACTTGAATAGGTGTAAAAGGCTCCTAAATTAACAGAAATAGAAAAATCAAAAATGGAG
>JAFGXT010000171.1 GCA_016936495.1 Victivallales bacterium | reverse complement strand
GACGAAATTTTCAGTTTGCCCACGATCTGATACTGCTTGATCTGCCTCTGGACCCGGAACTGCTCGAACAACGTATCGGACGTCTGGATCGCATCGGTCAGACCTCAGATATACGTATTCACGTGCCCTATGTCAAAGAAACCGGCGCGGAATTGCTAGCCCGCTGGTACCACGAAGGACTGGATTCATTCGCCCACCCGCTTCACGGCGGGACACGCATTATGAAAAAGTTCGAGCCGGAACTGAAAACACTTCTGTCCGGCGATTGCGCAAACAGTGCCGTAAACGAACTTATACGCCGCTCCGCCGAATACCGTCGCAAAGTCGAAGCCGAACTCGATCAGGGCAGGGATAAACTGCTGGAAATGAATTCATTCCGTCCCGGTAAAATATCCGGTCTCATGGATATGCTCAAAGCCAACGATGATGATTGCGAACTGGAAAAATTCATGCTGGAAATATTTGAACATTTCGGCATAAAATACGAAGAGATGTCGGAAAGGTCATACCTGCTCAAACCCGATGACCTGCTAACTGATGCCTTTCCCGGCGTCTCCGGCGAAGGGCTTACTGTTACTTACAGTCGCGCTAGAGCGCTGGCACGCGACGACGTTCAGTTTTTATCCTGGGATCACCCCATGGTTACAGGGTCGATAGATTTGCTTATAGGCTCAGAACAGGGCAACAGCTCCATAGCGCGACTGCCCGGCGGTAAACGCGGAATCATCCTGCAAACCGTCTATTTACTGGAAAGCGTGGCGCCGTCGGAACTGCACATCGAGCGTTTTCTACCGCCGTCGCCCATTATGATATGCATCAACGAACAGCACGAGGAAGTCGACGCGCCGGAACCCTCGCGCCTAACCGGCTGTAAAACAATACCTTCCCCGGAATCACTGAAAAATACCGTTCCTGATATGCTCGCGGCAAGTACTGGAACTGCACGCACATACGGGAAACGCATCCTGGCAGAAAGCCTGCACGATGCCAGAAAATTTTTCAACCATGAAATAAAACGTATGACCGCGCTCAAAGAAGTCAACGATCATATCCGCGATGAAGAAATAAACTTGCGCAAAGATCACCTTGACGGCATTGAGAAGCACCTTAAAAGCGCACGACTGCGTCTGGATTCGCTGCGCCTGATATTCACCGGAGCATGACAATGAACCATAAAGACGTTTTTAAACTGATTCGCCCCGTGGTTTACAGCCATATGCTGTTTCATCCGCTGCAAACATTACAACGCTGTTCTTATCCGGCCGGATTGACATGTGATTTTCACGATTCCACATATCATCATGCCGTCATGGTGGAATCCGGACTTATTACTTTTCAGGAAAAGAATCGTGCAGAGTTAGTCTGCACTCCGGGGATGGTACTGATAATACCCTGCAACTGCCAGTATCAATGGAAAGTACATGAAAACAGTGCTCTTACGATGTGCCTGCACCATGGCTTCAACTTCAGAAATCATGGCGGACTGGCAATGCTGTTCGGGACTTCATGCCGCCACCTGGAAGTGGTCGATATAGGAGCCGGGCAGACATCTTACTTCAGCAAGCGCATGGAGAAAATCACCCAGATGAGGTTCAAGGACGAACATTTTTCGTCCCTGATCTTTGAACTTCTGTCGCTGGTACTGGAAAACGCAGATCATATTCTGGATCAGCCACGCCCTCCGGGCAGCGATAACATTGATCTGGTACTGTATTTTATTGAACAAAATCTTCACCGCAATCCAACTCTGGCGGAGCTCGCACACATGGCATGCCTGAGCGTCAGCCGCTTTTCCCGCGTATTCAAAACTCACACAGGGCACACTCCCTTGCAATACATTGCCGGGAGAAAAATATCCAGAGCAATCTCCACCCTAAAAAACAGCAACATTCCCGCCGGTGAGATCGGCGACGGTCTAGGCTTCGATTCGCTCAATTATTTTTCACGCTTTATGCGCAAACACTGCGGCATGTCCCCCTCGGAAATACGCAAAAAATCCGCCATTACCCAATCACAACATTAGCAAGATTGTCCTATATTTATCTGTTTTTGTGTAACGCATAAAATATCTTTGTGCTGTATGATAACATGCAAGCACGGCACCACGATTAAGCTTAACTGTTACCTAAAAAAATGCTCTAACGGCTTATTAATGCGCATTTTTCCCATACATCAAGCTCAAAAACGCAGCAAAATCATTATATTAAGTTGTCTGACCCCAGATTTAACAGATTTCACTTGGTAAAATCATTTCTTAAGTTGTCTGACCCCAGATTATTGTTCAGGTAAAGAATATCAAAATAAGCAGAATGGATAAAATGGCAATAAATATAGTAGCAATATAGATTTTTTTCATTTCAAACATTTTATCCAGAATCATATTTCTAATAAGACCATAGCTGATAATTGTAATTAAAAAAACTAAAAATTTAATCCAAAAGAAAAAGTTAGAATTATGATGCCAGTCAATGATAAATGCAAACAATTCCATTTTATCTGAAAAGATAAAGAATGATATCCCCATAAACAATACAACCGGCAACATCAGGAATGAACCCACCGCCATAAGTACTATGCATTCCAATCTTAACTTTTCCATTGATCCCATGTGCTGATATTGTTCTGACATGTTTTTCCCCGTTTTTATAATTATTATCTACAAAAATTCCGATATGAATTAGCCAGAGTATTATATAGATTAAGCTTGGAGTTATAGTCCATATCAGCTTGATGAGCAAGATTATTCAATCCTTCACTAGCATTCCCTCCTCCTCCGAATGCAGCATCAATGACCAAATCCAAATTGCTTGCGTTTACCAAGTTATTGTTTCCTAATAATGCATTTGCAGCTTGTGAAATTCCATAATCTCTAGCTGCGCCCACAGCCGTGTTTGTTGCTCCGGTATCCCTTTTGGTGCCGTGCATCGAAAATTTCATGTAACACTTTATTGATTAGTATTATATAAATCTAGCTCACAAAAAACGCTCCACAATTTTCACTTTTTTTATAGTGTTTTATTCAATTTTGCTAAAATTAAGGTAAAACGGCTCAAATTCACTGTTTT
>JAFGXT010000170.1 GCA_016936495.1 Victivallales bacterium | reverse complement strand
GACTTACCACATGGATATTCGCTAGTACTGACACTATAACCCCATAGATCTTTGGCGGGGTCATTGCTATGTTCACGATTGTGAACTTTCAGCATAAAACCAATATTAGAACCGGGTTTAAGCTTCGACTGATTCAAAAAATTTACAGGAATAAAAATTTCATACGTTGTTTCTTCTCCATTTCGTTGTCTTTTAATCTGACACAGAGAAACCATCTCTTTTGGCCGATAATCAGCAGGGATCAACGTCCCTATTGGCTGAGGATTATTTTCCTGATTACTGAAAGAAAACATGAATTCATCATCGTTCATTTCATCATCAAGCATATTATTCTTGAGTTTAATACCAATTTCCAAAAAATCATAGTGCCATGCAGATTTATTTTCACTTGCTGCAATCAAGTCTTTTTCTTTGACTTTTACTGCAAGATAGAGACCTTTTTCGCTCCATTTTATTCCAAATTCAGAGTCAAAAGAGCCAAGGGGGCCTAGCCCTTTTATGTGTACATTTTTATCACACTTACCCAGTTTATTCCATCTGGTATCTTGCCAGTCTGAAAGATTACCATCAATACTTATATTTTGGGCTTGCGTTCCGACAATCGGACGAAAGGCATATTTTAGCTCTTTGATTTTTCCGCTGTTTACTTGGAAGTTGAATTTGAATCCGAGCTCATCACGGCAAGTGATTTTATTTATATCAAGTCCAGTCAATGGAAAAAACAACGTATTACTATCCTTTGCATCCAAAGAAACCTTTTGATTTCTATCCTGACACACTACTCCTTGTGGCATGGCATTAAGAACAAGTTCAACACCAACTGAATCTGACATTCTGTTAGTTACTTTAACAGCAAGAGCCTTTGTATCCGGGTTGAATGTCACCTTGAAAACAACCGGATTCTCAGCCTCTTTGAACAGTTGCTGAGCTGAATAGCTTTGAATAAGGTAGTACAATGCTGAATAACGTTTTTCTCTCAACATATCTTCAGCAGTTTTTGCAATTAGTTCTGCCTGTGCTGAAAGAACTAATTTTGCACCGGTTTTCATAATGGAGACTGCCTGAGTAAGTTCCTCTACGATGTACTGAGGAACAATTTGTTCAACTTTGATAATATTGAGCACGTCGTCAGAACGAAAACATATTACTTGATAAGGCTCAAGTTCTTTTTCGAACACCTTGCCATTAACATTCAGTTGCTGATTGAATACCGTATTGGTAATTTTGACATTTGAATCGAAGGTGATTTTTACTCTGGATTTATAATACTGCATGTTAACCATATAAAACCAGTTGGATTTACCTTTATACTGCCGTATCATGACAGGATCGTTTATGCCTGAAACAACCTTGAAATTCATCGCTGGAATCGAACGATAGGCTTGATAGAACTTTTGGAATCTTTCATGTGAACCATTCTCTGGACTCCCCCACCAACCGTGATCAATATGACGCAGATCACCATTAGCCAAGCTCCATGCAAGAGTTTGTGGCAGGTATTTGTTATCAGGCAAAGCGGTTGAAAAGCAGTGCCACCCTCCATTATTACCCCAATAGCCACGTGGCCACCAATATTTTTTGATAACCGGGTCAACCCGATAAACTTCCATATTGGCGTGGCGACTGAGCATCATTGCTGGAAATTTATTATCCAGCAAACATTGCGCAAAATTTTTAGAATACCAAAACGCATCAAGATTCTGCTTTTCTCCCTTTTTATACAATAGTGCATAATTCGGCGCCGAGACAGGTTCGATAATCAATGATGGCTCGGAGCTCAGCGAGGCGACATCAATTCCCATCTCCTTGAAACCAGCATCAATATCTATTCGTTTGGGATAGTCTGCAATATTGTTCTGAATAAATTGAGTTTCTGAGGTATTAGTTTTTAACGGCAGGATTATTTTCAAAGCTTTATGCCTTCCCGCGTTAAGTTCTTTTGTCAATGCCAACAAAAACTCCTTGACCTTCGCACAACGCCAGTTGATCCATTTGTTCCAAAGATTTCGGTCAGAAATCAGGTATTTATAGCGTTTCCCGTAACGGCTCATTCCTTTATCATTAACAGGTATTTTTATTCCGCTTTCTTTCTCAAACAATGAAATGGTGTAATCCCCGTACCCGGTTTTCTCGTTTTTGAAATGCAGCCCCATGTTTATCCAGTATGATATGCCCTTGAACGCGTCATATCTGTCGAACTGATCGCGATAGAAACGAATACGTTTCAAGTGAGCTTCTCTTACCGTGGGGCAAAGGAAGTTGAGATTAACTGACGATATGGAGGAATTTTTTGAGTAGACAAATGTTCCATCAGATGTCATCATCTCGATTGCGTCAATGCCTTTGGCCGCAGCTTCAAAATTATCTTTTGAACATTTGTCTAAACCAACCATTTGACTGACACCTGCATGCAAATCGTTAAATTGAATGTAAAATGGTATTTGTTCGCGTTCAAACATTACAGCCGCCAAGCACATCCAGCCAGGCATTAAAACATTCGTACCAAAGGGAAGAATACCAGGATAAAGACCTGTCCTGTCTCCTTCGTAAGTAAAAACCTGAAAAATGGTCTGATTCTGTCCCATAAAGCGAATGTACTCAATACGGCGTTTCAACTTTTCATGCCAGAAGCTGAACGATGGTCCCTCGTTGGCTTTATACCTGTTGAACCAGCATCCCATCGGCATGCCTGGATCTTCATTCCAGTTGCCGATGGCACGTTGCGGCATACCGTCAGGAGCATTGATTGCAAGTTTAGGCAATTCTCCATCATTTTCATAAATGCGAATACTTTTCATTGCCGGCCCCATAGTACCAGGATAGGTCTTATATCCCAAGCAGGCAACCATACACTGTTTTGAGTCTGGCCAGAAGAGCAGGCGTTTTTTAGCAAACTTTCCTGTAACCGGGTTATTAATTCCGTTTGCAACTCCAATCGAGTCCAATACATAGGTTTGAGTATATTTATTATCTTTCCATCCATAATTGTCCAGCTTCTGGTCTATCGCGATGAAAAATACGCGTGGTTTGTCATCAGGATATTCGATCTCTAACCAATGAGGTTTTCCCGGATTGTTGATAGTAAAGTTATAAACGAATCCCTGTTGTTTCGGCATTTCAAAGGTAGTTCTTGTTGATGTGCGGTACTTACCTATGGGGGTATCAACAACCTTGACTTCTCCGTCGTCTAAGTAGCGTGATGCGGGATAATTCTTAACGCAGTCAATTTCCTCAAGCATCTTCAGTTTAGGCTCTCCTGAAACGGATTCCGGCATACAGGAAGAGATGCTTTTATCAGAAACCGCTATTACTTCAATAATCCGGATGTGTTTGCCGCCAGACATAAAGATGAAGCGGTAGTCCCCTGGCTTTTCCGGGTAAAAGTTAATATTATAGTCACCGCACTTACCGACTTTTATGGTTTCTTCAAACTGCTTTTCCCTTTGGGCATTCTCAACAATTATTTTAATTTCAGATTGAATGAAGTTTTTTTCAGGGAATATTCGAAACCTGAACGGCTTTTTGTCGCCAACTACAGTTGCATAGTCCAGTAGCACAGGATAAACGGGAATATATTCCTCATATAGTGCCAACGCTTCATCATCAGTTATATCCCGGTTGAACAAACGCAATTCGTCAAAAAAAGCTTGCTCTTCAGGATTTTTTCCGGTTGCCGTAAAAAGATGAAGCTCTTCTGCTTTAATTATTGGTAATTTGTCAAGAATATTTTTGGACACCATTCCCAATGAGGTCTCTGATGTTTTAAATAACCTTCCATCCAGATATATCCGCAAGCCGGAACTTTTGTCCCAAGTAAAAATATAATGCTTCCACTCATCAGCAGAATAAATCTTGCGCGGGCGCACATAACCAGAGCTGACAGAACCATAGACGCTGGAAAAATTGAAAACAATGCCAGGTGTGGATATGTTTCCTGAAAATAGATTTGCTTTTTCTCCTAGTTCATTATATCCTGAAATATCAAATCCTATCCGGTCTGACGGGACAAAGGTAGGTGTCGGATCCTGGCTGGCCTTAACCCACAAGGCTATAGAACCGCTTTCTCCATGGAGAAATTTTGCTATCGGATACGATAAGGCTCCGCCGTCTTCCACGAAGACACCCATTCCTTTGAACCCTGGAACCAGTTTTGCTTTTCTTGAAACGGAGGGTGACGTTTCAGATTTACTTTCATTCAAGCTTTTATCAAAACTGAAATATGCAACTTCCTTTAACGGGTTTCTGGTTTTATTGATAACGACAGCTGATTCTGCAATTCGTTTTACGGATGGATTAGCTATAAAAAAGGTACCGCTACCGAAAATATCAATTCTGAAGAAATATTTACCAATATCTTTTTCGGAGGCATAAAAGTCGTATTCATATTTTAACCAGTTATTCCGGAGCATTTGAGCTTTGTCATGAAAGGCTTTTTTCCAATCAACTTTTATGGTTCGCATTATGACTGAAAGCTTCTTTTTGGGGGTAGCCCGCACATCGGCACCAGCCTTAATCCAGACAGAAGCACGATACTTGCCAGATTCTTTTATTTCAAAAGGAGGCATACGTTCTTGCAGCGTAATAGGTTTATCCGCCTGCGAATTAACAAGTTTCAGAATCAAAGCTTTTTCATTAATAGAAGCATCTTCAATAAACTTGCTTTTTACTTCCTGGTTATAAACCAGCAACCAACCTGTTCCTTTGGTTTTAAGTGTATCCCCAGCTTTAAATTTACTAAATCCCTTACTGTCCAAAAGGTTTGTCTGCGCAAACACACCAAATGAGCCATAAACAAATGTTAACAATACTACTTGGAAAATAATTTTTCTCACAACATTCGGTTCCTTTAATTAATCTTAATTCAAAAATTTCTACTTCAAACTCCAATTAACGTTAAAAGGGATTCCAGCCCGGATGGCTGTAACATGCCCGTCTCCAAATAAAAAATTGGCATACTGATCATGATTCATAAATCCTGGACAATTAATCTCGTTAGCAGTGCCAATATAAGAAAAATAGCCATTGGCATAATGATATTGTGTATTATTGCATACTACTATACCTCTATTATTATAGTTATATAATTTCTGTTCCATTGCAATAACCATGAAACTCTTCCAATATCTTTGAGGACGTACCCTCCAAGCACCACTATCATTGTAATAATATCCGCCAGTATTAACGCTGCCTCTAGTAAATCCATATGAGGTAGTATACACAGTGCAACCATTAACTGGAGTTGCGGCAGGACAAAGCCATCCCCCTTTTATAGAAACCTGATTCACAGATTCACCATTATTAAGTCTTTTACAATATTGATAAGCTCCAAATTCACTATCTGACGGGCACTCAGGTCCAAATCCTCCATTATCATCTGCATACATAATTACCCGAGTTCCAAATTGTTTAAGATTATTTGTACAAGCAATCTTCTTTGCCGTAGCTCTAGCTTTACCCAATGCGGGCAGTAACATGCTTGCCAGGATAGCTATGATGGCTATCACCACGAGGAGCTCGACAAGTGTGAAACTCTTGCGGTTCATAGTTTTATCTCCTTTTTGTTTATTTTAATACTTTTGCGTTCAAGTTGCGGAAAAACACACTGCCGCCATATTCTTTTGTTACGTTATCCCTCCTGCTGGTGAGATTTATACGTATATTAGCAATACTATCGGCAAAGCGTTCCCTTGGCAATTTTAAAGTGAACTCATTCCATGAGTTCGGCGTAAAAGTTTTCATATCATGAAAGAACGGTTTGCCCTTATTATCCTTATCCGTGACCCACAGGAACACCATCGGATAATTCCCTTTGTAATCGGCGGACGTCATGAATTCGCCTTTGATAATGATTTCTTTGAAGTCGTTCGGAATAGATAGAGGAGCAGACATACGTCCGCTGAAACCTTTATCCGCGGCTTTAATCTCCAGAGACCGCGCCGGAACTCCTTTCGCTGGAGAATCTCCAGTAACGCCGCCGGATATTTCAACTTTAGCACCAGCCCAGTTATTGAAGGAAAATCCGCCTGAAACTTTTGACGCCTTAGCCGGGGTGCCATCAAAGGAGGATTTAAAAAACACCGTTGAACTCTCTTTGGCGGCTTTTGTTTCCTGAGCTTTATTCTTTGGCTGCTTAGCACGATCAAAATTAATATAATCGATTTCTCCTTGCATGGGCAGAGCTGTTTTGGGTCGCGCTGACACGGGCAAGGGATTGAAGCGGCTAAAGTCCACCTTATCATATACTATTTCAAGAATAACATCTTTCCCCGCCGGAACTGCCACAATTAATTTATTGTTATCGGCATTGTATTCCCAACCAGATATTTCCTGTCCCTGAACTTTTATCTTCAAGGGGTGTTCTGACGACAACGCATGAAGCTTGTAATCGCCGGGTACGGTGTTGAATTTTACGCGTACTGTTTTTTCAGATGGGATAAAGTTGAAATCATCGGGAAGTCCCAGCGGATACCAGTCAGTGAGCACCAGAGGAGAACCGCCGCCGATAAGCAATGGGAGCAGTCCCAAATCTGACACGTAATGGGAATTACCGGCGATATTCCGGTACATACGGTACAACTGATTCAGATTATGTCCGTCCAGCATCATGAATAACAAGTGATTACAGTCGTCGGAGTGGTTTCCTCCAGCCAGTTTTCTATCCGTATTATAATTGGGATTATAGAGCTCCTTGAGCTTGTTTTCTTTACGCAGGAAGTTCCATATATATCTGGAATAAGGAAAATATATATCAAAGCCATCGTCCGTTGAAGCATAACACAAGTTAGCGTTAAAAGAGCCGACATAAGTATTGCCGAAACGGGATTGATTGGCAAAACAATCCCGGGTCAGACTTTCGCGGAATCCCACGTTTACCCGATCCACGCCAAATACACCTTGCTTGATCCCGTAATCCTTAAACACGCTGCGTCCGAGCAGACCCGGCAGGGATTTCGCCAGATAATATGCGCCTTTGGCAATGTCTTCGGCAGTGCCGACCTTTCGCGCCATTCGCATATAGGCGGTATGCCCGGCAAAGGTAGCCTGAGCGCAATCCACCACAGGACCGTTATCGCCGCAATCATTGCTGCCGGCAAACATATATGCCCAGTCATGAACGTTTTTCAAGTAGCCGAAGGTTTTATCAAGAGTAACGGTTCTGCCGTCTATGATGGCATCCATGGGGGCAAGCGGTCTGGTGTCCGCCCAGAGGCATTTCAGCAAGTCGTAGTTCCCACTGTATGCAGTGGTTCTGTCCACTCCCCACAGGTGCATACCCACCCCAAAACCGCGATCGCCAAAGACCCCTATATCTCCGGGACCGCCAGAATTGATGGAGAAAGAATAAAAATATTTCAAGCCGGAATAAGGCTCTATCAAAGAGCGCCAGGTGCGCTCACCGCGATAGTCGGAAGCCATCAGGAGGTTACTATCAAAAAGTTCTTTCAAATACTCACGGTGCGACGGCTCCAGAAAATACCACTGTTTGAGTATACCGGTAAAAAACCGCAGTGAGTGCCAATCGTAACTACCACGTTCTTCGAGGAGAAAAGAACGTACTCCATAAATGCGAGGAACGGACAGACGCCTTATAGAAGCGGTATTCTGCTGGTCAGCTTCCGGATTCCCTCCATTCATGACCGAAGGCACATCTGGAACCGACATGGAGTAACGCAGTTCGGAACCAAGTACTCCCCGCAGAAATCCATAGATAGTCGGATAATCCATATCCATAAGATTATCCGGCAAAATTGCGTCAAAACCATTATCCATCATCAGGCTGAGCAGTGGAGGAAGCGGCGCTACTTCAAGCGGTTTTATTTGCCAGTCATTATTATCAAAACGTTTAAAAGTGAATTTATCCAATATCTCAACTTGCTTTTTCTCTGGATTATAACGGTAGAATTCATTGCAGCTTACAGGATATGCCAGAGCCGTCCGGCCCATGAAATCTGCTTTCAAAACAGCTTTCGGCGTTAGAAAGCCATGCCAGTTGCGGGTAGGTTGTATCCTGGTTCCATAAGGAGTGTTAAGCCATATCGCCCCGGGCTGCTTAAAAGCTATACGTATTTTATTCGCAAAGCGTTCAATAGACACAGGCTGACGCTGGAAAATGACTTGAACAGGCACATTACCGCGATGACCAACCAGATCGGTTTCCGTATTATTGCCGTTCCAAAGCATGATCCAATTAGAGCCCAACGCCCCATGCGTGTCAAGCGCATAGAGATTACCGTCTTTTCCCGCTTTAATCGATACAACCTTGCCCTGGGCGTCTTTGTATGCCATATGCGTAAACGCGCCCGATTTGGAATCTTCTATTTCAAACTCATTATACGGGCTCTCCAGCAATATCGATGGAGATGCCAGACTCATATCCGCTATAAAATCTTTTTTATATGAAAAGCGTTTATGTATCCAGTTTATGTCATGAATCTTCACCTCTTCCGGGGTTTTATCGGTATAAAACATGCCGGGAAGATAGCCAAATTCGACCTCGACATCTTCATAGGCGGCTTTTCTGGAGAAAAGCTTATCCGACAAGGCATTATCTTTGCTGCCCATGAAGCGGAAGCGGCACAAAAAGGATTCACGCGGATTCTCTGCATTGCTCACATATTGCCGGGCGACGCCCCCATCAGCAAGCACCTGATTTGCAAGTAAACCATCGCCACCGGAATACGCCCCCAGACCAGCACTGGTTATCCAGCCGAAACGCCCGAATGACCCGCCACGGGATACGCCTTCGGTAAAACCTTCCATATCCGGCTTAAGCTCAGCAATAAGTTTTACAGCTTTGACCGCAGTATCGTCAACGGGGTTGCCTTGATTAAGAAGTACTTTGAACTCCTGCGCCAATTTTTTTAGAGCTTGCAGACGGGCATTTTTAATTCCGAAAGCTTCAAACTCTGAAATCGCGTTCGTAAGTTCAATATAGCGATAGCCGTCATAGACCCGAGCGTAAGCACTATCAAGAAAGGGATTGTATTTCGTTGTTTCTTTGGAATTTAGATCGACCGGGAGCGTTTTACGCATGCTTACGATTTCACTACGGAGTTTTTTCAACTCAATGCCGCGCCGTTCTAGATTAGCTATGTCATCCATCAGGCGATCCAGATTCCAAAACAAGGTATCGCTACCGCGCAGACTTTCACGGGCGGCGACAGTGCGCACGGCGTCAGATTCAGGGTCGCGGGTCGCAAAGCCAAATTTCCAGCCACCGCTACCACTGCCCACGGTAAGCGATATAGTATTTTTCCCGGCAAGAAGCGGGATAATAATATCAACAAATTGATTTCCAGTTCCCCGCTTCATATGATCAGCTATTTTCGTTCCATTGACTTCCAGCTTCCAGAACCAGTCGGCACGGCAGGCGACGGCTGCAAGGTAATCAGTGTCTGCTTCGATCTCACCTCTAAGCGTAACCACCTTGCCGGAACCATGCCCCCCGAAGATCGCCCCTAGATCAGTCATGACATCAGGTCTAAAAACTACGTCCTTGCCGCTTTTCTTGTCCACCCATTTTTCGGGAAGCGGAAAACTTTTCAGCACCGTATTACGCCGTGCCGGAACGGAATTTAGATTATCCGCCTTAAAATCGATGAACTCACCGGTTTTACTAAAAGCAGAAAATCCAGGATAGGCATGTTTGTATATCCGGCTAAAAGACGGATCCACCCATTGAGCCTGAAAAACCGTTTTGTCACCATCTTTGACCAGTGCGTCAACCTTGCCGCCACCGGTCAGCGACAGCTCCAATTCATACTCACGTCCTTCCCGCCAGTCGCCGGAAATCTTTATTTTGGGAGAACTCGACGGACATTCCCTGCCGCTTGCATTCAGTGAAAAAGTTTTTTTGCCGTTCTTCTCATTCAGCATGAGCATGATTACAGGAATGTCTTTATCCTGAACCCTGCCCCGGTAAAATTTGTCAGCGCGAAAAAGCACCGCGATATATCCGGAAGGATTATTGCGGTTGAAGTATTCGAATTTGTGCGGACAGACCTTTACCAGAGCATTGATCCTGAGCTCCGGACCCGCCGTGAAATCTCTAACCAGCCCCTGAGTCCCACCCAAAGGCACGTTGAACATGAAATTGCCGTCTATAACCCCTCCGCCGATGCCATTGAAAGCCCAGTTCCTTATTGCCGGGTCATGATCGAGATATGTACTGAAGTCATCATGAAAGCTTCCAGTCGCAAACAGTAACGGCGGAACCGACAAAAACAAAGACGTAAATACCAATAACTTTTTCTTCCACATAAAATATCCTTTATAACTTGATTAGACTTACCATTCCAGATGGACTCTGTTGTTGACATTGCTAAAATCAAAAAGACTTGAATTAACTGTATCCAAATCATTCTTAACCCTTACTGAATTCACATGCCAGTCAAGATGCAATACATTTACCTGCTTCTGATGTCGCCCGGCCGGACGAGCAAAATTGGTGGTATAACCTTTCACATATATACGGTAAAATCCCTTACTGACATCAACTGCGTCTACATCTCCACCTGTATTACGCCAGCCATCAGCTATAAAAAACTTCTGAGACGGGTTGCGCTGCTGTGAAATCTTGTATGCGGTAAAATCAGTAGAACCCTGCATCCCATTGATCAGACCATAATCAGGGCAATGTAGATACCAATCATTAGGATTGGTATTTCTGTAATTATCACTTTGAGAAGGACACTTCATAGTTGAAAGTTGGATATAACCGCCCGGCTCGATTTTCCATACAGGACTTCCTTTATAATTAAGCAGTGTGCGATGCCAGATATTACTGCCCACCGCACCTTGAAACATAGGACACAGAGAACCATCATGGTCTTCTACATACATAGCATATCCCAAGCCGACCTGCTTCAGGTTGTTGACACATGATATTTGCTTTGCGGTCTCGCGTGCCCGGTTAAGCGCGGGCAGTAGCATACTTGCCAGGATAGCGATGATGGCTATCACCACGAGGAGTTCTATGAGTGTGAAATTTTTCCTGTTCATTTGACCTTTCTCCTTGATTTTTGCATAATTGTATATGGTTAGATTTGTCTTATTGATTATCATAAACGTGCTCCAGCTTTCCTGGATACAATTCCGTGGGCATTTTTATCACCTGATGAAAATCCCGTTTGCCGCGTATTTCCTTTATCAGAAGCTCCGCCGCCAGTTTTGACGCCTTATCATGAGAGTAATCTATGGCAGTGATTGCAGCAGAAGAACCATAACGGGTCTGCATCGACTCAAGGGAGTCGTAACTAATCATGTCAAAGTCCCTGCCAATATTCATGCCATGATCTCCGAGTGCGTTGTATATCGGAATAGTCAGCATGGCGCTGGTAGTACAAATGAGCGTTCTGGGCGGCATATCCGCAATCTTCAACCCACTGTTATAGGCTTCTCCCTCCTGAGACTCATGAAAATCCATCTGGATTTCGTCAAAACCCGCTTCACGTGCGCAAGCGGCAAACGCATCCCGCCGGGCAATATGATTGGGATAATTATTGTAGACTATCACCAGACGAGAGAAGTCCTCGGGGTTCAAGCGGGAAAATGCTTTGCGCATTGCGGAAAAATGATCTGGTACAACCTGGCTGAAAGGTAGATTGAACTCATTCTCCCCCATAAATATAACTACCGGAATCGGCAGTTTATGCAGATCAACGCATCCACTTACGTTGACATCAAGAACCGATATAAGCAAGCCGTCAAGACCATTGATGTATTCCTGCAACTCCGAATAATTATTTATGACTATTCCTGGAATATATCTGACGGAACACTTGCTGGACATAAGATAATCCACCGCCGCCAAAGTTGACTGTCTCAGTCTTTGACTATATTCAATGCTGTCAGAATGATGCGACAGAGAGGATATCGCACAACCTATATTTAGCTGACGTTTACTTTCGGAATTGTCGCACACAAAGGTTCCGCCACCTTGAACCGGAGATAATAGATTTTCATCCACCAGCAATTTTACCGCGTTGCGAACGGTCTTGACCGAGACGTCATAGTTTCTGGCAATATCGCGGCAGGACATAATCGGAGTTCCGGGCTTGCATCTGCCGGATTTTATCCAGTTGCGGATTTTATCCGCGACCTCGACATATTGCACTTTCCGTTTCAAAGTTATCATCTGCCTGCCAACCTCTTTTTTACTGTGCCCTTAAAGTAACATACCTTATACCTTTAATTATAGCGTACAGGGCAATACCACGCAATAAGCAAAAACGCAATTTAAAGATTAATGCCATGTTTTGAGCTCGTAAATCATATACTTCCCTGCATTTTAGTGTTGTCCTTGTGTGTCCTTTGTGTGCATACTCAACCCATAGATTGACAAAAGAGGTTCTTTTACGGGAACGCACTTGCGATTTGACTTTGATGTGGTATAATAAAAACATTATGAATGAGGCTTTCAAACACATCGCGGCAATTCTGAACAAGGGTATAGGGCATCTAGGCTATGCCAGAATTGACCACGCCCGGCATTCTCGTTGCGGATTTCCTGAATTTATTTATGGAGCGGGTAAGACCGCCGGACAAATAAGCGGAATAATCAAGGAACTCAACGGCGCGGGAACCCCGGTACTGTGCACCCGCACATCACCGGAAAAAGCGGAACTGGTCATAAAGGATTTTCCTGAGGCAGAGTATTGCGAGCTGTCCCAGTGCCTGCTTATCCGAAACTCAAACTCGAAAGAATGCATTGACTTCAATGTAATGATAGTTTCCGCCGGGACTTCCGATCTGGGCGTGGCATATGAAGCCAGACACACAGTCGAGCTTTGCGGCTGCCGGTGCGAGTTGATAAACGACGTAGGCGTGGCGGGATTACATCGCCTGCTGGCGGAAATAGATAAACTCAGTAACGCGGACGTGATCATCGCGGTTGCCGGAATGGAGGGCGCATTGCCAAGCGTCATCGGCGGACTGGTAAAATGCCCGGTCATCGCGGTACCTACCAGCGTAGGCTATGGCGTTTCGGCTGGCGGATTCACCGCGCTAGGGGGTATGCTG
>JAFGXT010000169.1 GCA_016936495.1 Victivallales bacterium | reverse complement strand
CTTGTCATATATCTTGACCATTGAGCGGTCGCGATCCTGTCCAACATGAAACCTTACCGTTACCAGCGCGCCGTCTCTGCGGCTGGTGGAATAGACATGTTCCACGCCGTCGATCTGCCAGAGCAGCCGTTCCAGTGGCACAGTAACCAGTTGTTCGGTTTCCACCGGAGAGTGTCCCGGAAAGTCCACCAGTACATTGACCATCGGCACGACTATCTGCGGTTCCTCTTCGCGCGGAGTGAAGAATATCGCCATCAGTCCCAGGATTATAGCGAGTATGACAAAGATAATAGATAAAGGACCGCTCAGAAAAAGTCTGACCGTTTTTATCAGTATATTTGACTCGACGTTATTTCCCGTCATTTCTGCCCCCTGGAACTTCATATTGTTTATTTATATAATATAAACACGCTCCGGCTTAACGCAAGACCTTTTTTAAGATTGACGAAAATATTACCAAAATGAAAAAAATCCGCGAAGTTAGCCGAACGTCGGCTTTGTATTTAAAGGAAAAATATTTTATTTGAATCAAATAGAGTGTTCTCTAGCGGCTGAATTAAAACTAGAAATTAAAGTTTTGGATTGTAATCTTATTTTTTAATTTTTATAAATCAGGTGGTTGATATTTTTAATAACACGTGTTATAATGTCAATAACGCGTGTTATTAATTTATAAACAGGAGATGCGGTAATGATTTCCATGGCAGATATAGCCAAAGAAGCCAAAGTAAGCCGAACCTCGGTATCACTGGCGCTGAATGAGCGTTATATTGATGGAGTGAGCATCAGTGAGGATATCCGCAACCGGATCAAGAAAATCGCGGCGAAGCACGGTTACCGTCATAATGTGCTGGCGAGTTCAATGACCAAGGGAAAAAGTCGGATGATTGGCTGCCTCGGTCTTGATCAGTCAGAGGAATCGGCGCTCTTTGTGGGGCAGATAATGACTGCGGCTATAAAGGCGGCGGCGGCGCGGGACTATTCACTTAAATTACTGTCATCCGAAGCCACGGTGGAACAATTGCTGGACGAAATATGCGGCTATCGTTTAAGCGGGGTTATTATCCGTAGCCGTAACCATAAGATGCTGGAGCGGCTGACGGAAAGACTTGAGCATTATCATGTCCCGGCGGTGTTGGTGGATACCAATTACAGCGATCTGGGCATGTCCAGCGTAAATTCCGACGACGCCGAAGGCGTCAGACAAGCAGTGCATCATCTTTATGAACTCGGGCACCGGAGAATTAATTTTATTGGCTTTGAGGATTTCACTCCCTTTACAATTGTCCGCAGAGGAGGTTATATTCAGGGTTTGGAAGAGTGTGGTTTAAAACTGGAAAATAATCCTTGTTATTTCACCGATCCAGGTGAACTGCGTCATCCGTTTGAGCGGGTGGAAATACTGGCTGCAAAGTTGCTCCAGGAAAAGACACGTCCTACTGCCATTATCGGCAATTGTGATGAGGTGGCATTATTGGTACTTCGTGCGGCTTGGCGTCTCGGCATAAACGTTCCCGATCAGCTTTCTGTAATTGGCGTCGGCGACATTTCTCCCGACTTGTTTTCTTGTCCGCCCTTGACAACAGTTGCCCGTCCTTATTTATCAATGGGAGCCGCAGCGCTCAATAAACTAATAGACGCACCTGAAGAAACTAGTAATATGGTACTGCCTGTCAATCTGGTAATCCGTCAGACTACGGCAGTCTGTCCCATAAACGTGGAGTAGAAAATGGAAAAGTGTTTGTTAAGTAAAAATGCTATAAAACAATCCAAAAACAAGGAAAAAGAAATGAAAAGTAAATCGTTTACATTGATCGAGCTCCTGGTGGTTATAGGCATTATAATGATTCTTGCCTCGATGTTGTTGCCCACTCTGGGGCGTGCCAGAGAGACCGCAAAGCGTACTTCCTGCGGGTCTCAGCTCAGACAACTGGGGCAGATATTCATTATGTATGCCAATGACAGCAACGGATTTCTAGTTCGCGGTAACAAGGACTTAGCCAACTATGGCAATTATCAGAAGATGGCTGTTGCAGGTACGGAATCTTTCAAGAATTACTCATTTTGGGCACCGAAGACCATTGGTTACAAAATCGATAATAAAATGCTGTTTTGTCCCTCTGACAAAGTGTACACTGTTGAAAACCCCGGAATTCCCACCGGTGCAAATCCGGGACCGGTGCTTATAAGTTATAGTATACGTGGCATTACGCCGAATTCAACCGACCCGGCAAGCATCAGAGATGCTAACTTTGGCGGTCCGACCAGGCTTGGAACCAAAAACGCGGCATTCATCGCCGACCGTGCATGCGGATCGGCTCAACACAGCCATATACGCAATTACAATGTGGCTTTCAGTGATGGCGGTGTCCGCAATTATCTGGACAATGCACTTGCTGTAAGAAACTTAGGGTTAATATACAAACGGAACAATATATGGAAACTGTTTGACGAAACCAAATAATAATACTTTGACTTAACTATACATAACATGGAAAAATACACAATGACAAAATCATTAATAGCACATATCAGCCTTTTATTCTTATATCTGAGTCCTCTTGGTGCATCTTCTTCTATTCCGACCAAGGTGGAGAATCGGAAGGACGGACGTCCAATAGAGTTATGGAAGGATTACATGCATGGTATTACAGATAACTATGCCACACCGGTTGACATGGAAAAAATCGTCAGCGAAAACCCCGCGCTGACCCGCAATGTCGCCAAAGGCGTAAGTCTGTGTCCTCCGGGAAAAAAGTCATCGCAACCGGTGCTGAAAGTAGACAAATCAAATTCCGTTACTTTTTCGTTGCCACTTCCTTTTGACAAAATCAGGGGAAAGAACATTCGGTTTTTCTACTGGATTAAGGGCAATAAGACGGCGGACGACCTTGGTTGGCATGCTCCCAATATCGTTATTACGTTCAAAGACGCCTCGGACAAGATAATTTATTCAAGGGACTCAACCTATCATACCGCCGGAACATTCCCTTGGCATTGTTATTTTTACGAGTATTTTATTCCTAAGAACGCCGAGAGCGCTCAACTCAAATTTTACAATCGTTTCAAAGGAACCGCTTGGTTTGCATGTCCATCCTGGGAACTAATTGTTCCTGGCAGTCAGAATGATTATTCCAAGGAAGATCGACAGGATCCAGTTACCGGCAGTCTTGCGCCCAACGTTCTGTATGACCAGATGCCGGAGCATCTGCGTCAATTTGCCCATAAATACGACTGGAATTTTGTCAAAGGCGGTTTGCCCGGGCAGCCATATGACATCACCACTCGCGACGGTTTTCGTCGTTACTATTTTGAAAAGGCGAAAAAATGCCCTGAACATATGAACCATGCCATTCTTTACATGGGGCTGATGTATCATAACGGTAAAAAGAGCGGAAGATTGCCGAAGCTTGAAGATGGCTGGCTGGATAATTTCCGTAAGATACTGATGGATGATCAGGATCCAGCCACTGGCTACTGGCATGACGGAAAAGCTTTAAGTCTGGGATTGACTTTTCATATCTGTAATATGTTCTTCCGTTATTACGAACTGCCCCGCGCCGACCGGGAGGACATTATCAAACCCGAAATGGGACTGGTTAAATATGTCCCCCGAGCCGAGGAAATTGTGATTCAGACCTTGCGCCAGCAATCTACCTGGACTGATGGCGAGGGCAAAAAACGTCCGGCGTCGTGGAGCAAAGAGGCATATCGCTACACTCTTACCCCCGACAGTTATAAATCAAAGTCCTACCTGGGTTCCGCCTGGGATGCTATTTATCTGCTTCGCCTTTCCAGTCGCTACGTCAAACCGGAACTTCAGTCCCGAATATATGAGTCGGTCAAGGAATCTTTACGTTACATGCTGGAACACAACGTACTTCCCGATGGTTCATGGATGCAAAATGATACCGACACTCATGTTACTACATATTCATATGTATACAGAATCCTCGCCGATGTGGCCTGGCTCGAACGCAAAATAGACTCGAAACGACCTCGTCCATTCGCGAAAATTAGCCGCCTTGCTGATGGGGAAAACATAGAAATCAGTTGGACGCCGGATGCGGACTCATGCTCGCTACGCATCTATATCGCACCTAAAGGTTTTAGTCCGGACAAACTGAATGAACGTCATTTAGTCGGAGTGATCCAAAGTCGGGGGCATAAGTTTTATGAAATGGATCCGATTATTGCAACAGACAAGATGATTGCTCAGGCAATTAAGCGTTTCGGTCCGAAAATGAAACTGCCGCCGGAAAATACATGGCAGGGCAAAGATTATCTGCCGTGGAAAATGCGTATGATAAAGCGTCCTCTTCCCATGACCGAAGATAACGCTCCTCTGACGCTCCACCTCCCCGAATCGGAGAAATACACTGTATATGCAGGTAATGCTAACTGGTACGGCGAGGAATCTATGCCGGTAGAATTAAAAATCCAATAGTCTCGCAGTATTTACGCTTGGCTTGCTTCAGCTAGGACGCCAGGGGTAAATACTTTAGAAGGTTCTCATATCATGTTTTTTCCGGGAGGAGCCGTGGTTTTTCCCGGATTAAAGATGGAAGGAATCAGTTTTCTGCATGGGATTTTACCGGAAAGCTCGTCAAGCAAAAGAGCGATTGCGCTTTTGGTCAATGCGGAAAAATCAAAAGAAAAGCAGGTCAATTGGCTGTATTGCCAGTTAAACTTATATATTTCATTTTTATAACCGATGACGGAAACATCTTCCGGAACTTTCCGGTGATGAGCCTCTATTATTGGAATAAACAATTTTTCGCATTCCGAGGTTCCGACAAAAATAAATGCGGTAAAGCCATTTGACAATAATTCTCCGATACAGGTGAACAGTTCATCTGGAATAATATCATTGAAAAAACGTTGCGTTACCTGATTCTGGATCCCGAACTTTTCTGCGGCGGTCATAAAGGCGTGCGCGCCGATTGTTGCTGGATGAAGAGGTGAAACCGAGACGCGAATACGGGCGATTTTACGATGTCCGAGTCCTGCCAGATGTTCTAACGCCTGATACGCTTCATGGTCGGAGTCGGGCGAAACGGAACTGATGTGCTCAAGAAGGCAGCCGCTGGAATTAATTTCCACCATCGGAATATTAAAGCGGTGTGCCCACTCTTGTCCGGCATGCTTGCTTTGAATGGAAATTGCCCCGTCAAAATGTTTGTCGCTGAGCATTCCCAGGCTTTCTTCTGAAAGTACCGCGAAATGAAATTTTTTCCCAGAAGAGATTCGAATCAGCTCATTTATGACGCCGGAAGAAAAATTGTTATGGTGATCCGTGATAACAGCAAAATTCCGGATATGACAACGAGCCGTGTTCCGGTAATTATGCGCGATGGCATACTCCAAGATCCGCCGCCGGATTTCGGGGGCGACCTTAGGTTTTCCAGCCAACGCACGTGATACCTGAGTAATTGAACAATCAAGTGCCGCGGCAATATCTCTCATTACCAGTTTTTTCATTTAAACTCCTGTAAAATAATATATCTGCAACAGAGATAATATCAATCTCTCTGTTTTTGTTTTTCCTTTTTTTGCCCCTTATTGAAGAAGGTTCATATTGTTTTAGATCATTTCAGACTATATAATTAATTTCAAATAAACGATTTTATATTTGAAATAAAAAAAGGAGACAAAGAATGCATTTTCTTAGATATGGAATCACCATTATCGCGGTAGCTTCAACGGTTGCACAAGGACTTGGAGCGGAGCCGCTGGAGCAATATGCGGAAAAAGTTAATCAGCAAATCTGGTCCCGGTTCATCAGTCCGCAGGGAGTGATGTATGATTACGCCGGTCTTGGCGGCGAAGTTATTTTGCCGACGCCGGAAGAGTGTGAAAAGAGTATGCCGAACGCGCTCGGATGGTGGACACCCATCGAAAATGGCGGATTTTTCAACGGCATGTACCTGATTGCACAATGTGAACGTTATCAGCATAACAAAACATCGGAGAACAGAGAAAAAGTAAAAACCTTGATTCGCGGACTTTATATATTACAGGATGTGGCGAATACGCCAGGAGTCATTGCCCGTGGAACCGGATCAGATGGTAAATGTCATTATGTCGCCTCAAGCAATGACCAGTGTTTCCCCTGGTTTATGGGATTGGGCGCCTACCTCGAGACGGATATTCCAAGCGACGCCGAACGCAAGGAGTGTATCGCACGCATGGAACGGCAGGCGAATGCATTGAAACAGAATAACTGGATGATTATCGGAGAACGTCCGGATTTCGAACGTGGCTGGTGGCTGTTTGGTCAATATACCTCATGTGTTCATATTGCCATGGTCAGCTCCATTTTGATGAAATATTCCACTAATCCTTATTGGAAAAAGTTCCACTATCAACTGTTGAGGGGGAAAACTTCAAATGGATTGGATCGTCGCCAAATTATTGCGGAAGGTCCGAAAACTATGGCAAGGTGGTCGGCATGGTACTTGGCAAACTGTCAATATGCCGTCCGGAAACTTTACGATGCGGAGACTGATCCGGCATTGAAAGAGGTTTATCGGAAATCCTTGCAAAATACTGCACAAAAGGCCTTGCCGCTTATCGACAGCTTCCGGAAATTCAATGCAGATGCGCCGCGTCCGCCATTTACGCCGGACTGGCGCTTGATGATGCCGCCGTTCAGAGAACAGCAAAATGGGAATGAGTCTGAGAAGCTTGCTATGGAACAGATTAAGGTTTGGCATAAGCATTCTCCAGCCATTAATGAGGAAAAAGTTTCTTTGAAACCGTCTTTTGCGGCAGCGTGGATTGTTGCACTTTGCGGGCAATCTCCCATGTTGACGGCTATTATGCCGCAAATCGAAGAAATGGTTGCACTTCCTGATTATGCGAAACTATATTATGCAACGTTTTTTTATGTGGAAAACCTCGTAAATACTCTGCAATTTCCTCCAAAACCATTAACTGAAACGATAAAATCAACCAGCAAATCCGATACTAAGTTTATCTGGGAACTGGGAAAATTTGGAAAAATTGCCGGAAATATTCTTACTGTAACGGTACCGGAACAATCCAAGCTGGGTCAGAACTCCGCCAAGGCAAAAATTGATCTGGTTCCATTGCGTGGTCAAACTCTCTCTTTTTCCATAATGGCAAAGGGTTGTGATATTTCCGAACCGCCTCAGGACTGGAATGGCGTCAAATTTATGTTGAACTACCATCCGGCAGGAGGAACGGAACGTTGGCATCACCCTAGTCGTATTTGGGGAAGTTTTGACTGGAAAGAGCTCTCTTTTGTCTGCGGAATCGATCCGGCGGCGGAATCGGGAACGCTTCTGCTGGGGCTGCAAGATTCATCAGGAAAGGTTGAATTTGATTTGTCCTCATTGAAAATTACTTCAATATTTCCGGTGATTTCTTCCGATTATAAAATCCGTTATCCGGAAAGTATCCGCAACCGGGCTCGGGGACGCGGGGTGATGTCCCCGCACTCCATGACCGAAGATGACTTCCTTACTCTGAAACATTGGAATGTCAACCTGATTCGGTTGCAATACACTCGCAATTGGGGTGAAGCGGATACTGATCAGGATTTGGAGGAGTATGATCGTTGGCTGGATGAAAAGTTGAAACATACCGATTTTATTCTCGAACAGGCAAGAAAATACGGGATCAAAGTGGTCATTGATTTGCATTCACCTCCGGGGGGGCGTGATAAGTCTATGGACATGACGATGTTCTATGACGAAAAGTTTGCTCGCCACTTTATCGCCGTATGGGAAAAGATTGCCAAACGTTATAAAGGTAATCCGGTAGTTTGGGGATATGATCTAGTCAATGAACCGGTACAGACACGCCCGGCTAAATACGATTACTGGACTCTTCAGAAGATGGCGGCACAGGCGGTTAGAGCTATTGATCCGGATACTCCGATTATCATTGAATCCAATGAGTGGGATAGTCCGAACGCGTTTACCTATCTGCCTGCATTGGAAATGGATAACGTTATTTATCAGGTTCACATGTATGTCCCCGGAAGCTTTACGCATCAGGCTGTCGGAAACTCAGCCGGAGTCCAAAGCGGATGGGTGCAAACCACATATCCAGGTTTGATTAGCGGAGCCAATTGGGATATTGAAGAAATTCGCAGAAGCTTGAAACCAGTACGAGACTTTCAGAAAAAGCATAACGCGAAAATTTTCGTCGGCGAGTTCTCCGCCATCGCCTGGGCGCCAGGAGCCGAAAAGTACCTTGCCGATTGCATTCAAGTATTCGAGGAGTACCGGTGGGATTGGACGTATCACGCTTTCCGCGAGTGGAACGGTTGGAGTGTCGAACATGAAGCGTCTCAGCCCGGCGCACTTAAAAAAGCCGTTAAGGATACTCCGAGAAAACGTGTACTTCTTAAGGCTTTCAATGAGAATGAACCATATTTTAAATAAATAATTGGAGAAAAATCATGAAAAAGTGCTTTTCATTAATCGAGTTGTTGATAGTTATTTCTATTATTGCCATTTTGGCGTCGTTGTTGCTGCCGGCGTTGAATAAGGCACGTGATTCAGCCAAAAGCATCAGTTGTAAAAGTAATTTTAAACAGATCGGAACTTCGTTTCTGCTCTATGCCGGAGATTTTAACGGCTACATGATTCCCGTGGCTAATGACTCATACACCGGTGATTTCTGGACGCGGATTATGGTAAAATACAACTACCTTATGAAAAAGCAGTTTTTATGTCCTTCCCGCGTTGGTTCGGATTATTATAACGCTTTTTGGCGGAATCCATCTTCTCATATCGATAACGATTCTGAGCTTGGCTGGAGGCGTAGTCATTACGGAATCAATTCATTGTACGCCTTTACCGCTTACAGTTCATATCCTCCTCCTGGATATCCGAACAAGATCATTGTCAAGTTGAACATGTTCAAGCGTCCATCAGATACGATTCTCGCAGTGGATTCCGCTGCCGATAATCGTACCCCTGACGATCGAAACCCTTTCGGATATTACACTGTTTTATACAGATACGGAGCTAACTTTAATGTATTGTGGACTCCACATAATGGAATGAAAGAATGTAATGCCGTCTTTGCTGATGGTCATGTGATTGGAGCCAGAGGACAAGGATCCGGCGAAGTTGCCGTTAAATATCTGTACAATACGCCTGGCTCTCCGTTGTATGGACCGAACGGAGCAAATAACGAAAGTAAGTGGGCTCGACATGACGGAATGTTCCGCTGAGTTATTCAGATACAACGCTCAGTTTCCTTAAATCATTCCGGGATAAATTCACACATCAGCTATGCTTTTTTATTTTTGCAGATGTCTCCGGAGAAAACTCCGACGCCTGTTCATTGATACGTGATGCAGGCAGGTGTTGAATCTGGCGACAAAGCTTGATTGATGTTTTGCGTTGCCATCGATCAGGCGATAGGTGATCTTTTTGACGATGTCCTGGATAAACATCCATGCCAGATTGTATATCCATACCATTCCGACCAGTTCCCAGGGCAGCTGTGGAACAAACCAGCCCAGACCACACATGAGAGCTGCGAATATCTGCGTACCTACGATAGCAAAAAACAGCGGGGCGCTCGGCCATGGTATCATGAAGAAGAACTCTTTGGTACGTGTCAGGAATAACATCAGATGCCCGCCGACTACGAGTTGCAAAAATATCATTGTCTGCAAATGGTTCTTGTCAACAATAATCCCGAATATTTCCTGTTTGTGCATAAGCGAATGCATGCCGATAAACAAAAGTCCGAACGTTTGCACCACCGCCAGTAATCCCAGTGTTGACGAAATCGCCAGAACCCGCCCCATCTGCCAGCGAACCGGCTTGGGATCAATCCTGGTGTTGTCATATGCAATTGTCATAATCGGGATGTCATCGAGCAATGCCAGGATGATGATCATTGCCGCGGTCAGGGGTTTGAATGCTACCATTGCCCCGTCGGGAGAGGGAATCATCGGGAAAATCAGCATCGAAAGCACCACGAAAAACATAACATCCATAGTCATGGCGATACGGTAGATCGTATAACTCATCATCCGTTCGAAAATCTGCCTTGCTATCTCTATTGCCTGAATTATGACGCTAAGTCCGGGAGCCGTCAGGATTAATGCGGCAGCGGCACGGGCGGCGTCGGTGGCGCCGGACACCGCGATGCCGGCATCCGCCTGTTTGAGCGCCGGTGCGTCGTTTACGCCGTCACCGGTCATAGCCACAATATGCCCACGTTCCTGAAGAGCTTTTACTATTCCGTATTTATGTTCGGGGAAAACCCGTCCGAATCCGTCCGCCACTTCAATGCACTGTGCGATCTTGTCCGGTATATGTTCTGGATCGACTCCTTCGAACAGCTCGGACGCCTTTTGGATATGTGTTCCCATGCCCAGTTTGCCGGATATTTCCGACGCGATGGCAATATCATCTCCGGTAACCATTTTTACTGCGAGCCCATGCTCTTTTGCTTGAGTGATCGTAGATGCGGAATCATCGCGCGGCGGGTCGAACATCGGTAGAATACCGAGGAAAGTCCAAGTTTTAGCGTCATCCTCTGATACCGCTACGCCGAGGGCTCGATAACCGTGCGCGGCGAAATCGGCCACCGTGTCTTCAGCCTTCTTTTTTCCGGCGTCGTCGAGTGTGGTCATGTCCACGATCACTTGCGGAGCTCCCTTGGTATAGCGCAGTACTTTCCCGTCTGAAGTAGTTACTGTACCTTCGGTGCGCTTACTGACCGGGTCGAAAGGAATAAATCTAGTCTGAGTGTATCCTGACAATATTGATTTGTCTTTGAGACTGGAGATAATGGTCAGGTCAATGGTATCGTTATCCTCCTCTTTGCTGGCGAGAGCTCCTGCAAGGATGCACTCCTGAGCGTCTTTCGCGGCAAAAAGCACCGGATCGCCCAAGGTTAACTGGTTTTTGGTCAATGTTCCGGTTTTGTCGGAACACAGGATGTCTACTCCTGCCATTTCTTCGATTGCCTGAAGTCTGGCTACAATTGCCTTTTTACGTGACATCGCCAGCGCCCCAAGTGCCATGGTGATGGAAAGGACAGCCGGCATTGCCACAGGAATCGAGGCGACAGCCAGAATCAATATGAATTTAGCTAGAGTAAGAATATCCTTAAGATTGATGTTTCCGGTGCTGACATGGTCGCGATAAATCACTACCACACTAAGCAAAAGGCACAAAGTAACGGAAAGCACTATAAGGAAGTTTCCAACTCTCATAACCGCTTGCTGGAAGTGGGATATATTTCCGGCACTTGCCACCAGCTTGGCGGTTTTTCCGAAGAAAGTATTGACTCCGGTGGCGGTGATTACTGCCTCCATCTCGCCCTGCTTGGCTATGGAACCGGAATAAATCCCCTCTCCGACCTTTTTGTTGACCGGTAAAGATTCCCCGGTAAGCGCCGACTGATCCACACTGAGATATTCTCCTGATATAAGCTTGGCGTCGGCTGGAACCACATCTCCCAGCCTGATTCTTATTAAATCGCCGGGAACAAGTTCGGAGGCGTCTACTTCAAGCCATTTTCCATCACGAAGCGCTTTGGCTTTAAGCGCAAGACCGCGTTTAAGAGCTTCCAGGGCGTTACCCGCCTTATGTTCTTCCCAGAAACCGATACCGGCATTAAATAAAAGCATTACCATAATAATGATAAAATCGTCCATATCATTCGCGATCAGCGACAGGATCGCGGCGGCTTCTATCATCCATGGAATCGGACCCCAGAGGAATTTCAGCAATTGCATGATGACGCTCTGTTTTTTCTCTTCGAGAGCGTTTCTGCCGCATTCAGACAAGCGTTTGGTTGCTTCTGCGGAAGAAAGGCCTTTGTCTGAACTTGATAACTGGACAAAAACCTGATCGATCGGCATTTTTACTGCGGCTTCGGAATTCATCATATATGATGGTTTCGGGTCCGTTTGCTGGTCTGAAGTCATAATTCCCCCTATTTGTTTTGTATTGCCCTCCGGTTGCGGAGGTCATAAACATTTTTCCCATAAGTTGCAATTTGAATATTTATTTGCAGCTTTATTCTTAAACATTATAAGATCAGATTACTGACATTGCAACAATTTTAAATAAAATCAAATAAAAAATCCATACAACATTTATTTCTTTATGGTTCATTAGGAGTCGTAAAAATAACTTTTACATCCCGGTCGCTTTGCGGTTTGCCGATTCTGAAGATATGCTTCTCATCCAAATCATTACGGGATAATTTACGCATATTGTCAATCAATATTACTCAGCGTCGGCTCCTCGTTTGACGGAGAAGCCGAAACTGAATTTATTGAGATTAAACTGTGGTTACAGCTTATTTGTACTTGGGCATCATGTCGCCATGAGCTTCGATGAGCTCATCGCACATACTGACGATGTCGTCAATGCTGAGCTCGGAAGCAGTATGCGGATCAAGCATAGCCGCATTGTAAATATAATCCTTTTTCAGGGTCAATGCAGCTTCAATAACCATCAGGTGCACGTTGATATTGGTACGGTTGAGAGCCGCGCACTGTTCCGGCAGAGCTCCCACGTAGCAACCTTGAACACCGTTGGAGTTTACCAGGCAGGGAACTTCAACCGCGCAATTGTAAGGCAGGTTGGTGATCAGACCGGTGTTGAGTACGTTGCCGCCGATGCTGAAAGGAATATTGGTTTCCATCGCGTTGATGATGCCTGAGCCGTATTCATGACTGGCTTCGTGGGTGATGTCGGGGTTTTCGGTCAATTCTTTGCTGCGCTTTCTCCATTCGTCGATCTGCTTGATACATCTGCGCGGATATTCGTCCAGCGGGATGTTGAATTCGTCAACCAGATGAGGATATTTGTCCTTGATGAAGTAAGGATGATATTCGGCGTTATGCTCGGATGATTCGGTAATGTAGTAACCGAAATACTTCATAAGTTCACGGCGAACCATGTCGCCGCTTTTATCCTCTTTTTTATCTGCCGCGCGCCATTCCGCCATTTTCTTAGCGGAAAGCTCTTTCAGCTCGGGATAGATGTCCTTGCCGTTTTCGGTGATTTCCAGCAGCCATGCCATATGGTTGATGCCGGCGACGCGGGTACGGATATTTTTTTCACGTTCTTCGGTCCATACGCCGAGCGGCTCCATGAAATTCTTTGCCACCACTTGTACCGAATGGCAGAGACCCACGTAATTGATATTGGTGCCGCGGAGCATCGCGCCGGACAGCATGGACATGGGGTTGGTATAGTTGAGCATCAGAGCGTTCGGACAGACTTTTTCCATGTCTTTAGCAAAATCGAACATCACCGGAATGGTACGCAGTGCGCGGAAAATACCGCCGATGCCGGTGGTGTCGGCGATGGTCTGGCGCAAACCGTATTTTTTCGGGATCTCGAAGTCGATTACGGTCGAGGGCTCATAGCCGCCCACCTGGATGCAGTTGATGACGTATCCGGCACCGCGCAATGCGTCCTGACGACTTTCAACGCCCAGATATGATTTGATGGTGGCGCGGTTCTGATTGATGTTTTTGTTCAGGATCTCAAGCATTGCCTGGGATTCTTTCAGACGCTCGGCGTCGATGTCATAAAGTGCGATCTCCATGTCATGCAGGGATTCTCTGCACATGCAGTCTCCGAGAACGTTTTTTGCGAACACGGAACTTCCCGCGCCCATGAATGTAATTTTTGCCATTTTTCTTTTTACTCCTTCTTTATATTTTAGAAGATTGATATATTAAGAATAACTTGCTATAGTATATATCGTGATTGATGCACTGTAAATAAGATAAATTTGCTATTAATGGTATAATTATGCTGTTTGAACTGAAAAATAATCCATTCTTTCAAAAAGGATTTTTCTTTCCCGAAAGATTAGTTCCCTTGCATTGTATGCTGATAAACTGCGGTTATATGGAATGTCGGGAGAATTATGTTTGGGACAGTATGCGTCGCGGTTCCAAGCCCATGGTGGTATGGCAGTTCACTGTTTCCGGCAGAGGTCGCTTCCGGCATGGCAAGCATTATTATGATCTGCCGCCCGGCTCCGGCTTCATTGCCGATATACCTGGTGATAACTGTTATTTCCTGCCCGATGATTCGGATTATTGGGAAATGATTTACATTTCCATGCTCGGCAGCGAAGCTATACGCCTGCTTAAAGAGCTGGTGAAAAAAAACGGTCCGGTATTCCGTCTGGATGACGAGAGCCGTACTCTGGAAATATTCATGGATATTTTCCGGCTGGCGCAGAAGGGCAAGATCGACAATGCCTTTGGCGCTTCCAATCTTGGTTATAACTTCATAATGGGTCTTTATGAAGATGTTTTGCTGGGGGACTGGGACAAAAAGCGCCAGCCGGAGTTTATCCTCAAGGTCATAAATTTCTGCATGGGACACATTGCCAATGCGGTCAGTATTGATGAAATGGCGGATATCTCCGGTCTGAGCCGTTTTCATTTCAGCCGCGAATTTAAAAAATATACCGGGCTCTCCCCCATGGCCTACATGAATGAACTGCGGGTAAAAAGAGCCACGCGTATGCTGCAAGTCGAGAACAAGACGGTAAAGGAAATCGCTTTTGAATGCGGTTATGAAGATCTAAGTTATTTCACCAAAGTCTTTAAAAAATCCACCGGCATAACTCCTGCCGGCTTCCGCAACGCCAAACACAAAACCTGATCAATTCAGCGATCCGGGATTGCTACTTGTTTTTATGGTTTCAGTCGTAAAGTTCCACTTGAGAACCGTTATGTCGCCATCTGCAAAGGTCAATAATTATCCATCCACTCAAACGTTGGAAATTACAATTTTATGGAGATGACCACATCTATTTTTTTCTTCGTGGTTCAAAGCTTAATAGAAACCGGAGCCGGTCTCATTGCTGAAACCGGCTCCGGGTTTTATGTTCGGGTGTCTTTAGAATTTGCCGAAATCGTCGTCGTCAAAAGAGATCAACTCTTCGGGTTTGACATTGCCGGCACCTTTACCCCAGTTGTCGCGATGCACATCCGGAGACGCTTTTTTG
>JAFGXT010000013.1 GCA_016936495.1 Victivallales bacterium | reverse complement strand
GCAACTTGCCCGCTTTGATAACGTCAATGCGTTATTTTTGTCCAATCACGGACATCAGCTTGACCGGGAAATGATCTGGAATATCGTCAAATCAGCGGCGCGTCTGGCTAAAATAAAAAAGAATATTCACCCGCATACCCTGAGGCATTCTTTCGCCAGTCATCTGCTGGAAAACGGCGCCGACCTCAGGGTCATACAGGAAATGCTCGGTCATGCCGACATCAGCACCACTCAGATATACACTCATGTCGATCAGAAACGTCTGGTCGGTATACATAAACAATTTCACCCCCGGGCTTGAACCGGCAAACGTATTTACAGGAAACAGTATCAATGGAAAAGAAAAATAATGGCTCTGAAGCCAGTCAGCGTAATGAGATGAACAGAAAACAATATTGGACGGCGTTGGTCATCATCGGCGTCTGTGGAATATTATGGATGGCATTCGTGTCGTCCGGCGATAAACCTGACGGCTCCCCCCCCTCAGTGGCGGTTTCAGAAGACAATCTGCATCATGAATACCGCATGCTTCCGCTGATGGGCACGATGTGCGAGATAAGCTTGTACGGAGGAAAGAAGTTAACGGAAAAAGCCGCTGACGCGGCGGCTGATAAGTTTCGCGAAGTCCAGGATATTTGCAATATATTCAATCCGGAAAGTGAAATATCCAAACTCAACCGCAGTGCCTTTGACGCTCCTTTCAAATGCAGTCAACTGCTCTGGGATGTATTGCAGAAAAGCCGCGAGGCATATAACGTATCCGGTGGTGCCTTTGACATTACCGCAAAACCGCTCATGGACTTGTGGGGCTTTTACCGCAAACGCGGCGAAACTTTGCCCTCCGCCGACGAAGTAAGCGCGGCTAAAAGACTTGTCGGACTGGAACGGGTACATTTTGATGATGATGCCCGCACTGTTCAATTCACGGTTAAAGGTATGAGTTTTGACCTGGGAGGTATCGCCAAGGGCTACGCTGTAGACGTGGCGGCGGCGGCCGTTCTGACAACAGGCATAAGTCGCGGACTAATCAATATGGGCGGCAATATGTATTGTCTACCAGATCCGCCCCCAGGCAAAAAGAATTACCGCATAGGTATCACCAACCCGCTTAATAAACAGACCGGTTGCGGCGTTGTCGAAGGTAAAGACATATCCCTCGCCACCAGCGGCAATTACGAACGCTATGTAATGATCGACGGCGTACAGTATACTCATATTATGAACGTAAAAACCGGAAAGCCGGTAAGAGATATGCTCTCCGTTACCGTTATAACCGGTCATGCGGTTGACGCGGATTTCCTGTCAACGTCAATATTTATCAATGGACCGAAATTTGCCAGAGAGGTATGCAAAAACTTCCATAATACTCAAGTACTGATTATCCGACGCGACGCAAAAGGCACCCCGAAGGTAATAAAAATCGGAAAGATATGGGGTGAGATCACTCTGGACACACAAAAATAATGTTAACAATCCTTAAATGGGATGACTGTATATGCTTAAAGAATTAGCGGATCAATATCAATGTGAAAACAGCAGTCTGGCGCCATACGCGGTCAGAAACCGTGATTCGCATGGACGCCGTTTCCCCGAAAAGTCGCACCCGTTCAGAACAAATTTTCAGCGCGATCGCGACCGTGTTCTTCACAGTAAAGCTTTTCGCCGCCTGGAATACAAAACTCAGGTATTCCTTAACGGCTCAGGCGATCACTATCGTACACGGCTTACTCATACCATAGAAGTCGCCGCCGTGGCGCGTACCATAGCGCGCGCCCTGTCTCTCAACGAAGACCTCGCCGAGACTATTGCTCTGGCTCATGACCTCGGGCACACCCCTTTCGGACACGCCGGAGAGCGCCAGATGAACCGTCTGATGATAGATGACGGCGGTTTTGACCATAATATGCAGGCGCTTAAAGTTATTGATGAACTGGAAATCAAATATCCGGACTACAACGGGCTAAATCTGACCTGGGAGGTACGCGCAGGATTGCTCAAACATCGCGAAAATGGCGATATGTATCTTGACGGCGTAAAACTGCCGCGCAATCCGGTGCTCGAAGCCCAGGTCGCCGATCTCGCCGATGACCTGACCTATTACGGACATGATGTCGATGACGGTATTGATTCCGGCTTACTCACGCAGGATATGCTTATGGAACTGGACATTTGGCGCAAAGCGGTTACTTTCGCGAACAAAGCCGGACTTAAACCGGGCTCGGAACGCTATATGTCTTTTTCAGTGCGCAACCTTATCGACATGATGGTCAAGGACGCCATTGTCAATTCGCATCAGGCGATCGTAGATTCCGGTGTAAACAGCGTCGAAGCGGTACAGCATTCCGGTTCCAGACTGATCGTGCTTTCCAGCGAGTTCCGGGAAATAACCGGACAGCTACATAAATTCCTGTTCGATTTTATGTATTTTCACGCCGATATCAAAAAAGTCAATGACGTGGTGTCTGAAAAGATGCAGAGGCTTTTTCATTATTATATAGCCAACCCCGGAGATATAGGCGAAAGCGCACGCGGCAGAATCGAATCGGCCGGACTAAAACGCGCCGTAACTGATTATATCGCCGGTATGACCGATAGATTCGCTGAACTGGAATTTAACCGAATTTTCAAAAACTAAACTCAACTGGTGGCGGATTATGAAATTTTATCAGAAATATGACGTAAAAGTGAAAATGCGCGACGGCGTAAGACTGTCGTGCGATGTCAGAATGCCCGATAAAAACGGCCGTTATCCGGTCATACTCATCCGTACCCCATACAATAAAAACATCATACCCGATACTCCGCGCATTAAACACCTGCTGCGCTTGATGGAACATGGCTACGCCATTGTGTCCATGGACGTGCGCGGCAAATACGAATCAGGTGGAGCACAGTCGCTCATGGCGCTGGAGCAGGAAGGCAGAGACGGCGCCGATACAGTAGACTGGATATTGCGGCAGCGTTGGTGCGACGGCAAAGTCGCCATGACCGGAGCCTCTTATTGTGGATTTGTCCAGATCTATGCCGCCGCCGAACACCCCGACGGCATCTGCGCCATTACTCCCGGAGTATTCGGCAACAACGGCTTTGCCAACGTCGTCCGCAAAAACGGCGTACCACAGATACCGCTGCTGGTCTGGGCTATATGCCACGGCAGCGGCAGAGTGTCAAAAACTCCGCTGGTAGACTGGCAGAAAGTATTGACCTCAGTTCCCGCCGCAGAAGTGGCGTTGCGCTGCGGCGTCAATAATCGCCTGATAAAAATGTTGATGACCAACAATACCGATGGCGAACTATGGAAAACCTTCGGCGACACAGCCATACTGGACAAAATCAATTCCCCGGTATTGCTTACCGGCGGCTGGTATGACCTTTATTCCAGCTCCATGATCGATACCTTTACCCGGTTATCCCGACGCCCGGAAATGCGCGATAAAGTAAAAATGGTCTTCGGCCCATGGGGACACAACCTCGGTCTACGTCAGATTGGCGAACTCGACTTCGGCGCCGAAGCCGAAATCGATATGGATTGGCTCAATACTCAGTGGATCGACGTGTGGACAAAAGGCAAAGGTACTCATGAAGACTGGCCGGCGGTGCGTATCTTTATGATGGGCGAAAACAAATGGTTGGAATCAAACACATGGCCGCTGTCCGATGTCACCCCCCGCGAAATGTTTTTAAGCTCCACACTGGGCGCCAATAGCGTTAACGGCGACGGCATACTGACTTTTGACGCCATCCCTGACACTGGTTTAACGCAAGACGTATATGAGTATGATCCCCTCAATCCAATACTGACCATAGGCGGCAATATGCTGTCGGCAAACGATGAAATAAAATACGGCCCCTGCGATCAAACGCAAATGGAACAGCGCGACGACATGCTCGTGTTCACAAGTGCAGAATTGCAATCCATCCTCAGGATAGTCGGTGAACCACGACTTGAAATGTATATTGCTTCATCCGCTCCCGATACCGATTTCGTAGCACGCCTGTGTGATGTATATCCGGACGGACGCTCCATTAATCTGTGTACCGGCATATGCCGGACACGCTATCGTGAAGGTCTTGACCGCGAAGTCATGATGACCCCCGGAAAAATTCACAAGTTGGAAATACCGCTGGATGTGAGCGCCAACGCCTTTTTGCCCGGACACCGTATCCGTCTGGAAATAACCAGCAGCAGCTTCCCGCAGTTTATGCGAAACCACAATACCGGGGGCGACAACGCCACAGAAACAAAATTTGTAACTGCGCGTCAGACAGTGATGCACTCATTGCAATATCCTTCCCGGCTGATTCTGCCGGTTCTTGAGAAGACTTAAGATCAAACAGGAGGCAAAACCTTCCATAAAAAACGCGTAAATCTCCTGAAATTTATCAGTAAAATCCTATTCTCCTGTGTTGCGGCAGGCACGTTTAATTCAGCTACGGACAAACTTGTGATGAATTCGCTCCGGGTTTTGTGTAAAAAGAAGACCGATACAAGATGAACTTGTATCGGTCTTCTGTAAAAAAAAATCCGGCGTCGTGCTACT
>JAFGXT010000012.1 GCA_016936495.1 Victivallales bacterium | reverse complement strand
TCACTTTGTTCCTCCCCCAGCTTTGTGCCGGTTTATTCTTTTTAATAAGTTTTCACTATAAATATCTTCTTTAGCGGATAAATCACGCCAGAGAGCTTCCGCCTTGTGAAGCTGTCCCATTTTAAGGTAGCATTTTGCCAGATCATATTTCGCAACTCTAATATCGCGTCCTTTCGGAAACTGTTCCACATATTGCTCAAAAAACGGTAAGGCTTGCTTTTCCATGTCATTGCGACTGGTTTTCAGTTGCCCGGCGAATAACACGGCTCGCGCATAGATTGGTTCCTTTGACAGTTGTTTTTGCTGAAGAATCCAATTGCAAAGCTTTTCCGCCTGTTCCTTGCTACCTTGTCGTCCTGTCAGATCAATCGAGATAATCATTCCCATATAGGCAATAGCTTTGTGCAATGGGTTGCTTGCCTGGGAAAGTTTATCAAATCCATCATATGCATCATCAAATCTCTCAATCAGTATCAGATACTCATTCATCAAAAGACGAAGTCGTAAATCAGATGATCTTATCGATGCCTTCTCTTCCGGCCAAAATGCCATCGCATTGAGTCGGCAGGCCTGAAGTAAGCGAGTTTGAACATTTGGAAGGCGCTGATCCAGCGTTGCGATATCAGGAGAAAGAGACAATATTCGCTCCCAATATGATTTTGCGAGATCATACTTACCATTAGCAAAAGCTAGAAGCCCTAATCTATAGATACAATCTTTTTCCTTGTCGTCAATATACCACACCGGAGCGTTGGCTGTATTGTATAATTTCAATGGATCTTCGTCGTGGTAGACGATGCGTTTCCATTGGTTCAGAGTGGTCGGCTTTTGCGTTGGAGTGGTTTGGGATTTCAGGTCATCGTTCATTGCGGCATACAGGCTGACGGCATCGCGCTTCTCGCGAGCCTTACGAAAATATTCAAAGGCTCTGGAGTAGTGTTTTTCCGCCTCTTTTGAGTCCCATTCGATTTCAAGGCTGATTTTGCCAAGGAGCATTAACGCTTCACCGCGATAGAGTCCGTCAGGTTGCTGGCGGACGAATTTTTCTAAATACTCCTTGACTTCCCTAATCTCTCTTCTGTGAGAATTTTCGGTTAATCGCGAAGCCATGATTTCGCCTTTCAAATAACCTGCGGCTGCCGCGAATTGACTGGCGGGGTCGGTTTCGACCAATTCGTCCGCAAGCTCGATGGCTTCTTTCAGGTAACGTGGAGTCTTTGAGCGTTTCAATAACACTTGCATTCGACGCAGTTTCACGTAATTGCCGTAGGTGGCTCCGAATTTTTGTTTCACCTCTTCCGCTTCTATTTCGGCTTTCAGAGCTTCTGATTCTTCACGCAAATGACGCCATGAGGCACCGGCATCAGCAACTTCACCGCCCTGACCAATGGCGAGCCCCGCACTCTCGTCTGTAGCGCGGTTACGAATGATTTCATCGGCATTTTTCAGATAGGCTGAAGCCCTTTCAAGTTCGCCAATGTCCAACAGTATTTCCGCATATTTCACGCAAGCGATGGCACGTTGATATGAGTCATTGCGTGCCTCAGCCCAATTCAGAAGCGCAAGCGAACCCGGTACATCATCCTTCAATGCTCTGATATGCGCCAGTTCCAGCAAACCACGCAGAAATTCTATCTTTTCCGCGGATTTAAAACTCTCAAAATTTGCCGGAGACGCATATTTACTTAACAAGCGTTCTGCCTTGGAATAATCTTCCGCTTTGCGCAATTCAGCCGCTTTCTCCCAGTCCGATTTCGCACTCAGGACTACGCCTGCGCACAAAAGCACAATAATGGAATAAGATTTGAACCTCCACCGCATGTTTTTGACTTTACCCCTCATATTTATCGTCAAATTGTTATCTATTTTAAAGATAACATGGCTGTTTTTTTCCCTTTTTCAAGCTATATTATGGCATATTATGAAAAAAAACAGAAAAAATAATATTGTTAATTCCTTTCGCCACAGGCTGTTTACAAAGCTCCCGTGGGAATTTTGCCTTGCTCTGGTTGTCAATATTTTAATCATCGCTTTATTTTTCTTATTGAAGCAACCTCCACCGAAACAGACAAATGGTATCGTCGAAATATCGGTTGACATCAGTGACTTCACGCCGTCCAAGCCTAAAGAGATGATTCTCAATGCTGATTCTAATTTAGCGGCTAATGCGGCAAGAACCACAATAGAAACATTAAGTGAAATCAGAGATGTCACCGACCTAGCAACTGACGCCATGCGCGACTTTATCCCACAAACCAATTCGACGACTTCCCTTGCAGTTAAAACCGCGTTTGAGCAGCGGCAGGAACTTGAGCGCATTGAACAGGGAATACGCACTTTTGACGGCATTAGTCAAGTCCAAACCGGATTACCGGAGGGAGTACTCCCTGCCGGACATCAAACAGGGGCATCTTTTTCCAGTCGTATCTCCTCTGATGGTCGGGCAAGATTGTTGAGGCGTCACGGAGGCGACGAAAAAACCGAATCGGCAGTAGAGAAAGCGTTGGTGTATCTTGGCTCGGTGCAAAATTCCAACGGAAGCTGGGGCAGTGCGGACAGCTTTCAAACCGGAGATACCGCTGCGCTTTCATCGCTGGCATTGCTGGCTTTTTTTTCGCATGGAGAAACTTTTCTTTCAAAACGTCACGGAGAGACCATTCGTAGAGGCTGTGATTTTCTGATTGAGCTTTCCAATACGCCTAATATCGAATATGCAGGAAGGGGGTTCGGGCATGCCATTCTGACTTATGCATTGGCCGAGGGCTTCGCCGTCACCGGTAGTATGAGTTTACAGCATGCCTTGGAGAACCGGGTAAAATATATTATCGCCAACCAAAATAAATTCGGCTCTTTCGCAATGAACTATGATAATTCACCGCAAGCACCACCGACAGTGGAACAACTCGAAAACCCGTTGTACAGGGAAATTATTGTGGGGGAACCTGCTTGCGATCTTTCCTTGCTCGGCTGGCACATTCAAGCATTGACAGCGGCACGGAATGCCGGAATTCAACTTGAAGGACTCGACAGCACGTTAGAATTAGCCACCGAATCACTGGTAAAAATCCATCAGGCAAAAAAGGGCGGATTTTCACAGGGTATTAACATGAAACGCTTTGACGATAATGAAAACATGACGCCGGTAGGGTTGCTGGGACTGCATTTTCTCAATGCCGGAAAAAGTGTCTCGGCCAGGCGTGCGGAAAGAATTATGGAGTCGGTTCACGCTCCGAAATGGCGCCAAAGTGCCACATTTCCACTTTATCGCTGGTATTATCAAACACAAGCACTGTTCCAGTCTGAAAAAGGGCGCGGAAGACGCTGGGAATCGTGGAATGAAAATCTAAAATCAGAACTTTTGAAAGCCCAGCAAGCCAACGGCTCATGGCCGATGCCTGGAGGTGACAACAGTTTCCGGGTAGAAGACAAAACCGATCTTGCTATTTACAGTAGTAGCCTGTGTGCTCTGATGCTTCAGGTTTACTACCGCTATCTTCCGAGTTACAGCATTGCAGAAAGTACCGGATTCAACACCAGAATTGATGACTATGAACTAGGAGGAGGCACTATCACCCGTCTGCCCGGTGGAGCCGATCCGCTGGCTGCCGTTATTCTAGGAATCGGCGAAAACGAAATGGAGCCAATCAAGTTCGGAGAGTTCAACGGCATACCGGAAAATTATGATTCTCCGCTTGCCGAAGGAGAATTCACCCGGCTCGCCAGCATGCGTTCGACCATTGCTGTACGCAAGACGGAGGAGTGGCCGCAGACCTTGCAGCCAAATCAGCGGATTGCGATATTTCTTGATGAGCTTTTGCCACGTAATTTCAAAGGTCACATGCGCTTGCGTCTTGGTATAGTAAGCGATAGAAAAAGCTCCTCGGATTATCAGATCTCGCTGGAGGCGGTAATTAACGGCAAGCGACTCTACAATGCAATTATTTTGCGGAACAAGCAACTTGTCGAAATAATCGTACCTCGAGATGTGATGCAACCATTTGAAAATATTCTTCAACTCAGGCATAATGGCAAAGCCACGCTGGCTTTCGATGCGGCAGAACTTTCGTCGATTCACAAGGTGGGAGGTAAACTGTATCTGTTGACGAACGAAAAGCAAGATATGCCTGCCGATTTGCGTAATATATTTAATGACGACATACCAGAATCGCCAGTTATATGTAAACTTTCCTCTAATACGGAAAATCGTCAACTTCTACCCAAGATAAAGAATTACGATTCAGATAAAACGTATATAGGAGAATATCTCGCGTCCGGCAGTGAAAATATGGGAAATGAATTTCAAAAACATTATCTTAGCCAAACGGGACGTGAAATCGTTGACTGGATTGCAGGTGGCGGATCTGGTGTAAAAATCAACTCAATCATGACCGGAGGAAAATTCTACGATTCAGTTTTCCATGAAGAATATCCGGCACTTTCCGCTTTACGCCAAACGGCAAAATTGTTTGAGGGTAACCCACATAAACTTGCTTCTCAAATCTATCCGAAACATGGAGAAAAACCGGCGCTGTTTTGTAGTGTGGCAGCTGCCTACAATGCGTCGGGGATTGCCACTATAGTTATAGCTAAACGCTTTCCCATTCCAGAGGAGACTGAACTTATTACACTCATCCCTTGGAGTGGAGCAACCGAGGTTATTATTGAACATGGATTCCTGCCAGAAAATTCGCCTTTCGTCGGATTCGCATCGAAAATTGAGACAGAAAAGAGGATCATCAACATCTCTGACAATATTTTCCGACATTCTGCCGTTTTCCCAGAATTGACTGTAATTCGCCTGATGCGCAAAGGCTCTAGAGAGCTTAGAAGTCCATATAGTCCCTACCACAATCCAATTGCCAAGCGGCGACCGGCATTCAATCACTCCGCCATCAAAAATCAATTGCCCCGCGATGCACAAAAACTCAAAAAGCATGCGCTTAGAAAAAACGGCGAATTTGCCAGCGTTTTTGGGCAAAACGTAAGTTTTGCCAAAATCCCTGCTACGCAAATCCCAGAAGGGACAGGAAATTTTATCCCCTCAGAGAAAGAGAGTATCAATGTAATTTTTAGAACCAATATTACTAACCCAAGGCGTTTCGACAGTGTTTACCTATCGCTGGGGAATACTCTCGGATTCCCCCGATATATGACCTTCGATGTTTACGCCAGAGCTTCAGGATTGAGGAGGCATGAGCGTATGCCATGGGCGACTTTACGTTTCGTATTGTGTGGTCAGTTATATTCAACCACAGTGCCACTTGATCGCTGGCAAAAAGTGGTAATTCCACTGGACGGTATTAATCCGTCATGGCAAAATTTGCGAATTCTTGAGCCGGTGGGTGTTTTTAGTAAAAACCTACAATCTATTTCATTTGAAATTAACGACATTTCTGTTTATACCGATTAATAATTTCACTTTCATGCACATATCCTGTCATTGACTGCGTTCTGAGAGGGGGGATAATCTTATTCTTTCCTGGCGGTGGCACCGTCGCATTCGCTTTTCCGGTTTGCCGCTTGGGGGGCAGAAAGAATAACCTTAAACCGG
>JAFGXT010000168.1 GCA_016936495.1 Victivallales bacterium | reverse complement strand
TCACCAGTACCTGATTCGATCCGCATTCTGGAATCTCATATTCTTCAAATACAAATCCGTCTTTGCCTAAAATTGCCGTTTTCATTTTGTTTTCTCTTATTTGTGTTGCGCTTTTTTATTGAAATGCTATTATTATAAGTATAAGTAATTGAAAAGATTTATTCTCCCTCAAATCAGGAAAAATGCTGTGCTTAATCAATCAAAAGAACTATTGGATGCGGTTTTTGCTCCGATAAAATTGTCTTCGGAATTTCCGGTGTCTGAGTTGGACCATACTATTCGGGCGGAAACACCGATCGAGGCACATGTACACGACTGTCTGGAAATCGGTTATTGCGTAAGTGGTTCAGGTATTTTCCTGGTTGAAAACAAAATATTATCGTTTCGGGCAGGTGACGCTGTTATCATCAATCATCGTGAACTGCATACGATGAAAGGTTCCCCGGGAGCAAACACCGACTGGTATTTTCTAAATCTGGCGCCAGTGCCACTGTTGGCTCCTTGTGTTCGCGAAGACGAAGCCTGGCTGGAAACAGAGTGTCTCAGCGGTGCTGACTTCAGCAATATTCTAGCATCAGAGCATCATGGAGAACTCTGCTCGCTAATTGCCGCAATCATTGAGGAAATACGCGAACGCAAACCGGGATTCCATTCCGTTGTCCGGGCACAAGTATGGGAGTTGATGGTTCGATTGCATCGTCTGGCGCCACAGCAGGTCAATAATGAATTCGCTCCCGGACCGGTGGAGAGGAAAAAACTTGGACAAATAACTCCAGCCATTCGCCATATTACCCGGCATTATCAGGAAAATGTCACGATGGAAACTCTGGCGCGAAAATGCGGTTGCAGTGTTTCCAACTTCCGCAAAGTTTTTCATGCCGCGACGGGATATTCCCCTCAGGATTATTTGAAGAGGCTTCGCCTGGAAGCCGTAATCGCGATGCTGCGCCATACTAACGACGAAATAATCAGTATTGCGCTCCGCGCCGGCTATCAAACCTTGTCGAATTTCAACCGTCAGTTTCGGGCGCAATACGGCATGAGTCCACGCGAATGGCGAAATCTACACCAGTGACGTTAAGGCAATTTCAGGGCTTTGTTGAATGGCTCCGAAACTGCGGCATATGACTTCCAGAGATTTGTCTATTAAGAACGATTTTGCTTTCCGTTTTCTGATTTTTTGAATTTATGACAGATAGTGACTATCTGTTTTTTATGTCTTTTTACCAGAATTTGTGAATGAATTGAGGTGAAGATGTTTTAGTTTCTTGTATTTTCGATGTGCTTCAGTTCTTCCACTATTTTATGGACATCTTCCGGTTTGAACGCCCGGAGCGGGAAAACCTTTATATGTCCGGCACGGGTTGTCAGTATCAGGCGCAGAGAACTGTTTCTGTCCGTTTGAGCCTTTACGTTTACACTCTTCAGGTCGGCAAAGGCGTAGTCCCGCCGGAATAGACCCAGCCAGCTGAAACTTACTTTATCATTTCCGATCCGCACTCTGAATGATGCAATGAATAATACAAACATCAATATCAGGGTTTCAGCGAAAATTATCAGTATTCCTGCCGTCAGTAATTCGTCGGCGTCAAAGCGAGCTCCGGAATTAATCCTTTCCCACTGCCGTATAGTCAACAGTATAAATAAAACAATCACCAGCAAGTTGAAAATCAACACCGGTCCGGTAAGCGCCCTGAATGACGCTTTGTATATTTTTTCCATTGCAATCACCTTTCTTTAAAATAAAGATGCCCCGGCGTCTGGAGGAGCGACGGCCGGGGCGAGGGGGGGGGAGGATGTATCAAAAAAACGCCAGGCGCTTTTTATATCTTCTCATAATGTCTCAGCGTCTTACCTGTATAGATCTGACGCGGACGTGATATCTTGGTATTCTGAGAGATCATTTCCTGCCAGTGAGCTATCCAGCCGGGCAATCTGCCCAGCGCGAACATCACTGTGAACATGTTTTCCGGAATACCTATAGCACGATATATGATGCCACTGTAAAAGTCAACATTCGGATACAAATTTCTTTCAATAAAATAATCATCATGGGTGGCGATATCCTCAAGTTCCATAGCCAGATCCAGCAAGGGGTCATTGATCTTCAGTTTTTCCAACAGATCATGACAAGTCTTCTTGATGATGGTTGCACGGGGATCGAAGGTCTTATAGATACGATGCCCGAAACCCATGAGGCGGAAAGGATTGTTTTTATCCTTAGCACGCTCGACAAATTTCTGAATATTTCCTTCGCTACGCATGATCTTGCGCAGCATATCGATCACCGCCTGATTGGCGCCGCCGTGCAGCGGACCGGATAGGGCACTGACCCCGGCGGAAATAGATGCGTATAGGTCTACCTGCGCGCTGCCCACTGTTCTTACCGTGGTGGTGGAACAGTTTTGTTCATGGTCGGCATGCAATATCAGCAACAAGTCCAAAGCCCTTACCACATCCTTGTTTACCTCATATGGTTTGACTGGTGAGTCGAACATCATATTCAGGAAGTTGGCGCAATATGGCAGATCATAACGCGGATATACAATCGGTTCGCCAATGGATTTTTTGTAGGCGAATGCAGCCACAGTACGCACAGTGGAAATAAGGCGTGTTGCCGACAGATTTATATCCTCTTTCAAGGAAAGCATATCTACGTTTGGATAAAAAGTACACAAAGCGTTGATCATGGTGGATAATATGTGCATCGGGTGTGCTCCGCGCGGGAAGCCGTCGAAGAAATGGCGCATATCTTCATGCAGCATTGAATTGAGATTCAAAAGTGATGAAAATGCTTTCAGCTGTTTTTCATTCGGCAATCTGTCATGTAACAGCAGATACGCGGTCTGGACAAAGGTGGCTTTTTCCGCAAGCTCTTCCACTGGAATGCCGCGATATCTTAATATACCTTTTTCGCCATCGATAAAAGTTACTTTGCTGTAACATGCACCTGTATTGAAAAAACCCGGATCTACGGTAATATATCCGGTTTCTTTGCGTAATGCGGATATGTCTATACCTTTTTCCTGCTCGGTTCCCTCTAATATTGGAAGCCGAATGACTTTTCCATCAAGATGTAATTCTGCGTATTTTGTTTCACTTTCACTCATTATTTATGAACCCTGCATGTTGTCAATTTATAATCCGGGTACAATGCCCCCGCGAAAAATATTGTTAAAGCTGATTCCTGCTCAAAATCTAAGGACTGTTGTATTCAAGAACTTGTACTTTACATATAACATAAGGATTTTTCAAGTGCATAAATATATTTTTTTCGTTAAACTAAAATTTTCAGCAGGAATATAGACTTTAAAAAGTCTCTGCCATAACATTTTCCCTTTTAATACGAGGCGGACGTTCGGCTCGCTTCGCTTGCCTAGAAAAAGTGTGAACTTTTTTGAATTAGGTGTTGCAAAAGTTTGTGAGAGCGTATATATTTTACATGTAAAATAACATGTAAAACATCCAGGGAAGCATATGGCTGCAAAGAACGGAACAGTTTATTCTAAGCTTATAGGCGATTTGAGACTAAAGATAGATAATAGTGAGTTTACTCCTGGAATGCTGCTACCGTCAGAGAACAATCTTTCCGACACATACGGCATCAGTCGGCCATCGGTAAGGAAAGCGTTGACCCAGCTTGAACAATCCGGCATGATCTACCGGATTCCGGGTAAAGGCTCTTATGTTGGCAGTGTCGACAATGGGCAGAATTCACGTATTCTCAATATTGGCGTAGATGTGGGAGCCGAGAGTCCAGCTGAATGGTATAATGCGAAACTGCTCAGAGGTATATTGCGGCAATGCGCAAAAGATAACGCCCGCATGGTCTTTACCGACACTCAAAATTTCCCCGCTGCCGAGGATAATCATTTCGATGGACTTATAGCTATGACTGACCCAGGCATGAATGCTGGCAGTGAACTTGCCCGCAATGGCAAACCGGTCATAGTCATCAACCGTATGCCCAACGATCCCGCATTGGCATATATATCCGTGGATTATGTCCGAGAAGCTGAACGCGCAACAGAACATCTCATTGCAATGGGGCACAAACGCATAGGCATAATATACGGAGCGTCAGGAGAAGCAAGCACTCCACGCAAAATTGGAATAGAAAACGCAATGCGCGCCGCAGGCATAGAATTCGGAGAAGATGCGATATTTTACAGCGACAGAATATACCATCTAGAAAAAGAAATCTGTGAATATTTATCAAAAAACAACTTCACCGCCGTTTTCGCGGTTAACGCCACCATGATGTTTCAACTCTACTACGCGTGTAAAACATGCGGGATAAATATTGCCAAAGACATTTCAGTGATGTGTTTTGACGACATGGAACTTTTTTCAAATCAAATCGGACTGGGCATTTCATATGTGAAAATGCCGCTGGAGAATATGGGCGAAACCGCGGCGGAATATATTGTCTCCCGCCTGAATAATACAAAAAATGAACCGATACGCAAAATAGTAACGGCAGACATAGTAATAAAAGAAAGTTGTAAAATCATATAGGAGAATAAAAAAAATGAAACGTAAGTGCCTTTTTACACTCATCGAGCTCCTCGTTGTGATAGCCATTATCGCTATCCTCGCCAGTATGCTGTTGCCGGCGCTGGGACGAGCCAGGAACAAAGCTCATCAGATTCAATGTATGAACCAACTCAAACAACTGAGTTTAGGAGCCATTCAGTATGGCGGAGATTATGACGGGAATATTGCTCAGATAATATCCGGAACTCCCGGTAATTACATTTTTTGGCACGAACGACTGAAACTTGGCGGAGTTCCAGCAAAAGGCATCACTCATGAAGGTTACTGGAAGCCTGTACCCTGTGGTGTTCATGCTTTGCAGACTAATCCCAAGGCATCTATTACCTATGGCATGAACAATATATTCGGCAGTATGAATCCCTCCATTTTTAAGTTTGAACATCTTAAAAAACCTTCTGGTACCTGTATGTTCGGCGATGGATACTGGATCGCCTCAGGTCCCTGGTTCTCCAGCGGCATAAACCACAATGAACCTCCGGATCCGATTCATGACGGACGTAGTAATATTGCTTTTGCCGATGGACATGCGGAACTGGTGAAAATAATCGGAGTTTTTCAGAATACTGCAATAGGTTCTGAATCGCGGATATTCTGGCTCGGCCGCCCCAATTAAGAAACAGTGATCAATAGACATATAACCATAAAGGAGTTTTAAAAATGAAAGTATCAATGAGATGTATTTTCGCACTTATCATGCTGGCAGGCAGCGCAACTTTTGCCGACGCCATGCTGTTTGACGGCAGTAAAGCGACAATAAGCAGCACCGCCATTACTGCCGACCCGGAGAATGCCGACAATAAAACCGCTCGCTGGAATCCCCGCTCCGGTGGTAGCTGGGGTATGACCTTGACCCCGGAATTTAAAGACTGGTCTGAATTCAGTGCCTTTCAATTTAAAATGTATTCAGCTAAGGCCGATAATCATGAAATGATGCTTTCCTTTTCCTCCGACCCGGAAGGAGCCCAGGGTAACTATTACTTCAAAAAATTTAAACTCGACTGGACTGGCTGGAAAACCTTCGCCCTTCCCTTTTCGGAATTCAGCAAATCACGCAATCCTGTCGGCTGGAGTAAAATTGATAAAATCAGCTTCAACTTCAAGGGCTGGGGCATGACCCCAAATCTTGAAGCTCAATATCATCTCGATGATTTGTTGCTCATCAGCGGAAGCTCAAAAAAAAACTGAGTGAATCTGCACCCCTTTCTCAGTCGATGGTGATGCTTAACCCGGCTGAAGCCGTATTCGAGTTTTTCTGGGATATGAGCTTGAGCCGGATCGAACCATGGAAAGTAAGTTCAGGAAATCTCAAACAAGGCTGGTGCGCGGTTGACTTTTCCTGGACAAATCCACCTCTGACCATAGAACGAAAATATGATTTGGACTGTTCCGGTTTTGACATCATGATTCTCTGTATGATGTTGCCGCGTAGAACTACGCTGGAAGTACAACTTCAAACCGACAAAGGTGAAATTAGAAAACTTTTTCCGCCAGAAGAACGTGAAGCTCTGCAAATCGAATTTGAGCTTCCCTTGAACGGCGCTGGACAGATATTCAATGCGAAACTGACTTTTTACTCGCCCGAACCCGCCGCCGGACATATGCGCTGGTTCGGACTGAAAAATTCAGAAAAACTCCAGCAATGGCTGGCATACTGGGAGCAGATTCGTTCAACTACCAGATGGAATCTGCATCTGGCTGAAAACGTGACCCCTTCCTTCTCCCCCTCTATGGGTATTGTTCTTTCGGCGGAACAGCTAAAGGCTTTACGCGACTACCATGATGCATACATCAAAAAACATGGTTCATCCCCTTTTACCCGTTTTGCCGAAAGTATTCGTTCCGCCACTCCACCGGAATCAAGAATTATGGAGTTCACCTCTCATGAATTGCGCTTCTCCCGCTCCCGTGATTATAAATTCTGGCGATCACATGGCGGATTAAGTTCAGTACGCAGAATAGCTTTGACCGGAGCCGTACTCAAAGACAAGGAGCTGCTTGAATTAGCAGCGCGCTATGCATTCTCACTCGCCTCCAGCGGCAATTGGGGAACCGGTGTACAGGGACATATACGCGGCACAAATTTTGATCATCGCAGCTTTGACGAAGCCGTTTTTACCTGGGATCTGGTCGCCGCCCTTGACCTCGCCGGAGAAAGCTTATCCCCGGCTGGCAAAACGTTGTTGCTGCGGGCAATAGCGGAACGCGGCATAGGACAGATTAATTATGTGGTGTGGCGCTATCCTTACATCTTTGACTGCAATCAGTTGGCGGCATTTTCCTCCGGACGTCTCGCCGGGTATCTAGCTATGGAGAAAAACTGGAAGCATGTTGACCCTTATACCGAGCTTGCAAAAAAGGAACTTGACTCCAGTTTTTGCAAAATTTTTAGTGACGATGGCGGTTTTGCCGAAGGGCCGGCATATTTTCAGTACACCATGTCCACCGGATTGCCCGCATATTTTATGTTCGCCAATGGCAGAAAAAATGATTTTATTAAAGAATTACCCGCCTCTATCGCCAATACCGCTACTTACGCGGATGTGTTCATTTCCACTTGTGAAAATCAATATTTCATCCCGATAGGCGCGGCTAATGGCATTCACGGGATTGATCTGACATGTGCCGCACTGATGATGCAGGCTTTTCCTGACAGCCAGTTTTTGCGATTAATCAAACGCTTTATCCACAACCGGGATGGGCGACTTGACTCCCTTAGCGAATTTCTTTGGCTGTCCGTCGCAGAACTTCCCGCAAACCTTCCGCCTTACAAAAACTTCGCCATACTGAAATCCATCAACACCGCCGCCTCCACTCGTAAAGCGGGAGAACATCAGGTCAAATTGCTGATTATCGGCGATTGTTCCAGTATGCGCGGACACCGCCACGATGACGCCGGAGCTTTTGTTCTTGAATTTGCCGGGGAAACTTTCGCCATGGACTCAGGCAGCACCAGTTACATCGATCCATGGAGCCTTACACTCAAGAAGGCGGATCGCCACAATGTCCTGATGCCTCTTGCGGAGCATACGTCTGCGCAAACAAAATATGTGGATACTCCTCTCTCTGCGCGTGGCGACGAACAGCGCTTTTCCGCGAGAATGGAACTTGACAATGTCTGGACAAGCTTTAAATCCTGGACCAGAAGCTGGGATTCTCCACGCCCCGATGAGATCATCATCACCGATGAATATGAACTCAAAGACGGCGAAGGAGTAATTTTTAACTGGGTTACTATGCTGCCCGCCACCCATGAGGGCAGTGAAGTAAAAATTCAGGGCAAGAACGGTCTCGTCCGTATTCAAGTCCCGGAGAGCTGCACGGTGAAAATAAGTCAAGTAGACTATATCGATCACGGCCCTATTCAGACCCGCATAGGTTTTATCCGCCGCGACACAGCAGGTAAAATGCAGGTAAGAATAAGACTTGAACCTAAAAAATAGCCTGAGCTAGCTACAGTTGCGGGGCAAGGCGTTGCGCCATCATTTCAAAACCGGAGTCGGCTGGATGAACCGCGACCCGGTCGAAATATCGCGGATCGTGATCAATGAGAGGCGAACCCTCGATCAGTTTTATTTGCGGGTCATTGAGCTGATTCACCACTTCACGCAAGACCTGGCGATAGGTTTCCAGCGGAATGGACGCCTTGGCGGGTTTCCAGCTTTCCGGTACCCACAGAGGAGTGATTATCCGTATAGGCGTGCGCGGCTGCAGGCTTCTGAAGTTAGCAATAAATCCGGTGATGTTCTTACGGTATATTTCCGGATCACGTCCGCCCTGCCAGTCATTCACGCCGATCATGACGGTCAACATGTCACAGGAGATTTTCCCTGCGGCGAGACCATCGGTAGGGTTAGAAGCTCTGCCGGCGATGGCCATATTGATGATCTGCCAATTTTTGAGCTGTCCGATTCTAAACGCATAAGTGCCGCTTATATCCTGTGCAGTAAAGCCTTGGGTTATGGAATCGCCATAGCAGATACAGCGGAAAGCTGGACGGGGCGGCGGAGGGGAAAAATTTGCTCCGGCATTAACCGTTATTCCCGCTATATCCACCGAATCGCCATAGGGCATGATGATTTCATAGCAGTGCACGACGCCATCCGTTATGACAGGAAGCTTGAGGTCAAGCTGTTCGACTTCGCGCTTTACTTTTGTCTGCCGAGTTTGAAACTTCCAGTCCTTTGAGCTTTTGCCATCGATCAGAAATATACCGCCGGAGACACGTGCCGAGTTGGATATATGTTTGTCGCTGTAACGCAAATGCACAGTTATTTCTGCGGCATCGGTGTTAAAGCGCAACCTGGCTCCGGGATTATCCCACTGATAGCCCTTGCCGGGGGAGGATAGCGGACGATGCATCCGGGCGATACGTCGCTCCTTTGCGAGTTCATCGGCAGGAAACTCCAGCACAGCATAGTCAGAATATTCCAGTCGGGAATCGTTGGCAGGGACGAACAGTTCTCCGGCTTTAATTGCCGTGCCGGACAGAAATATGCCGCCACTTAACATTATCATATTTAGTAAACTCATGTTCTCAACCTTAAGTTTAATTTTGCGGGATGATTACGTATTCTATTCCGAGGCATTCCGCCACTTGTGCTACGGTCGCGGCGTGATGCCCTACGCCCAATGCAAAGTGATGTGTAGGACCTTCCGCCGCCCAGCGTTTCAGGAAGGTGCGTACGTCGGGCGCAAAACGTCCGTGGGTGTTTGTATTGCCGGTCGGAGGAATGGGGCCGGCGACGGATTCGCCCTCGGCGATGATAAACTTGAATTTGCCATCGTTTTTCACACTGATGCTCAGCATGGTCATAGGACCGTTTTTAATGTTGAATTCCACGCCTGCGCCGGTGCCGGGTTTGCCGTGATATTTTTTCAGGCTGCGGATGACCGGGCGGCTCTGGGCGATATTAAGATGATGCGGACCGTCGTGCCCCACCAGCACGGTATCGCGTATAAAGTCGATTGGATGAAATTCGGCAAAGCTGCCGCCGATATTAAGGCGATCGAATATCATCATGGCGATACAAGTCTTTATATCAAATTCACCACACATCGGAAAGCCCGCGGAAGTCAGCAGAGAGTTTCCTACAATGAAATTAGTTACCAGCGTACGCATATCCGAACCGGCTTCGGCTTCGTAATAATATGCCAGACCGTCGAGCTGCTTGGCTTCTATAAAGGCGTCCAGCGCCACCGCCGCGCGGGCAGCGGTGCTCAGGTCGGAGTCGGTAAGCTTGTGCGTCAGCGGGTCGGAAACCGGATCGGGAGCGTCGAAAAAATCGAGTATGCGGCGTTTCATGTCTTCCACCGCCGGAGTTGAATCTTCCAGCGGTCTGAAGTGGCGCATAACTTCATCGGGCTCGCATTGCACTACATGGCAGCCAAAGGCGGCGGTAACCGCGGTCGGATCCGTCTGCATGTCCAGCATGGCTTCGAGTACGTGCCCCATATGCCCGATACGGGCACGTTTGAGGTCGTGCAGTACATTGGCGATGGAGCACCATTGTGCTATTTCCGCGGCTGCTACGGG
>JAFGXT010000167.1 GCA_016936495.1 Victivallales bacterium | reverse complement strand
GCCGTGTTCGGCTTATGGCTGCCCGCGGGCGAAACGCTTTCGTTCTTGTAGTAAATGCGCGAATTTGTGCCCAGGGCCTTTTCGAGCGCTACCGCCCGATGCAGGGGCGACGGTCTCCAGCGGGAAAGGATATCGAGCACCGGTTCGGGAATATCGATCCAGCGGTCCTGGGACATCTCCTGCTCAATCAGATTCATCGGGAAAATCGCGCTCATCATCTCGGGCGTCACCGGCTTTCCGTCGGGACCAAGCGGGGGAAGCATCGGGGTCTTGAAGTCAGCCGCCAGGTTATACCATTGGCGGGGCATCTCGGAAGGCGAAAGGACAACGCGCACGGGACCGTTAGGCTTCTTGAGATCGGACATAATCAGGCTCCTTGAAAAATCGATGGATAAAACAATGTGTTTCTATCAATAGATACACATTACCACGACTCCCCTCCGGGCGCAAGCGTTTTTATTGATAGAAACGAAGATTTTTCAAGCAGGAGGGGAGGCGCCCCTGCCCCCCGCGCTCCCGCGCGAATCAGCGACGCCCGATCAAACCGCAGCCGGCCCCCGCGGCCTCCCCTGGCTCCACGCCGCCGCCGGTCTCCGCCCGCCGCCGCCCTTCCGCCACCCCACCGTCCGCTCCCTCCAAGTTTCGGCGAAACAAACGCCAAGAAAGGCACAACGTTCCGTACCGAAAGTTGACTCCGGCATTCTTGTGTTTTTTCCGTATTAGTCTTCAATATCAAGCGCAATGACCAAGGCTCGCTTTAGTTCATCAATCTTTTTCCAGGATAAGGTGCCGATAAAATCGCTTAACATCGATTTTGGTATACTGACCAATTCATCGCAGTGAATTGAACTTTCGTGCTTTAAGCCTTCATAAACGCCGACAGGAACCTGTGTCGATAATACATCATAGGTAGTATAGATAGGCGCGCAGGTAACCGTTGAAAATTTTGAATCAATGAGTACCTGTCTGCTAATAATTACGAATACCCTAAAGTCTTTAGGATCGCTCTTGGAACCTCGATACACCCTATATAATTCACCCCGTTTCATAATCGAATTTGAAATCCCAAAGCATCAAGTGCTTCGTTGTTTAATCTGGTTGAAGCATCATTTATGATTTCCAAATCTTTTTTATTTCGCATATCGCGCTGAAGCATATCCAAATAATACCAAAGCGCCTTTTCGATAAAATCAGAACGATTTCCCTCAACTGTTACCGTTTGAACCTTTTCGAGAATTTCAGACGATAACGAAATAGATGTTTTCACCTTCATACTACGAATATACCACAATGGTGGTATAAAAGCGATGTTCGGTGAATAATTGTAAACTTCAAAATAATACGCCAAAATATATTGATACGAGTTCTTGAATTTGTCTTATAAAAGTGTTGGGGTGTCATGTCTGGTTTACTTTTTGATATAGAATTGTTTAGGGACATGACAATAAATCATAAAATCATGACTTCTACAAAGTCTCTGTTCTTTTTTATAAACTATTAAACTCCATTATACTTCGATAGATATTTCTTACATTAAAACCACCTTGCGTCCAAGCTGATGGATGATTTGCATGGTAGAAAATTATACCTTTCGCTTTAACTGCTTTATGTTTCTTTATTCCTTTTAACTGATAATCTGAATAAAGTCCATTCGTTTCATAAGAAATACATTTCCAGCATACATCGGAACCAACTACTACAATACGTGGCTGAATTTCAATTATTTGCTGTTGTAAAAGTTCTTTGTTTTCCAAGTATTTTGTATAAACCAATTGATCATTCGACTTATGCTCAACTGATTCCTTATTTATGTTGATAACTGAACAATATTCAATATATTCCTTTAGCTCTTCCTTAGTTGAACTAATTATTTTTAACTCATTGTCCGAGAAAACCTTGTTGTCTGCTAAAGACTTTTCAATTAATAAAACAAGCTTGGCTATTTTTACATAGGTTGGTACATTATCATCTATCCAACAAGGAATTTCATCTTTTAAATAAAACTTGCTTTTCTTATATCCTGCCGTTTCTTTAAGAATAAATAGTATCTTAGATTTAGACAAAACCCATTTTTCTTTATTCACAATACCGTCTACTTCATAGAAATCAACGTTTTTACTAACAAAATAGTCTTCATAATAGCTCATTTTTATCTCCTCTTAACTTAGCCGCTCACAAACAATCTTTGTTACAAGATACAAGCCAGTAATCACTTCAAATTCTATAGATGCCTCATGCTTCAGAACCTTGTCGATCAATCGAACTGAGCACCGGAATATCGATACATTTAAAAAAAGCATAAGTCAAAAAACTTTTTGATAGGCATCATGCGCGGAGCAGTGGCTTCATGAAATATAGTATATACATATTAAAACCAAAAAGAGTTGCCCTTAACCCAAAGTGTCAATCAATCGGGATAGACTGTCAAGTAAAAGAGTTGCAATCTGAGTAAGCTTCGGGATAATGTGCTTTAAGAAATGCAGAATTCCATGCAATTTTTACAGACGCAGCCATGACAGCCTTGCTGAATGTGTAATTAGTCCTACCCTCAATATAATTTAGAAGCCCCAACCAGACCTTATGGTCTATTCCCTTATTCTTTGCATTCATTTTGAATTCCTCTATTACCTTCTTTTTATTCGGTGTAATTCTTCCTGAGAGACTCCGGCTTATTACATAGGACATATCAAAACCAAATCCAAACACGTCGTGTAAAATTTGAACAGCTTGTTCTTTGTATATCATTTGCCCATAACTATTACTCAGAATAGCATCAAATTCTAAACACCCATGGGTTGGTATAATCATTGTTTTTTTGGCTAGTGCGATATCGGGAATAAAAGCTTGCATGCCAGGATAACACACGGTGTAAATTAGCATAAGATCTTCAAAGCTATTAGGACAGATCTCAACCAGCAGCCGCTTCAGGTTAGCTTCTTCAAAAAGCAACACACCCTCAGTATTGCATTCCCTAAAAAGCTGCATCGTTCTTTCATCAACCAAAGGGATGGTATCAAGATTGATCTTCATGCCATAATCATTGAGGCGCTGGACAATAGTAGCAAGGCGCGCGAGCACCTCCGATTCTGTAATGATGACAATCGATGCACCCAAATCTATTGCTTGAGCCTCTGTTAATTGTACTTCTCCATGTGTGCTTTCTGCATTTTTATAGCGCGGTCTCAACTCCATCGTTCCAGGCATGGAAACCACCACCGCTAATTGAGAAGTCCTAATTACTTCAGGGCGAATGGCTAATTTCGATAATGAATCGTTACAACACCCTTTTTCTGAAGAAGATTTTGAATTAGTGCCAACGGCAACATTGTCAACTCCATATAATTCCTCAAGATGGTTTATCACAGCTTCACGCCATGAGTAGCCCACATCAATCATTACCGTTGGAGACTTTTTCCTTAAAGGATTCCAGAAGCTTTCAAAATGGAGGCCAAAGCTGATCGGATCAACACTAGTAATACCCAGTATATAGTTGATTAATGATGAAGGTGAGTACCTGCATATGGAGTCTATTGGAATTTTCTGATTTTGAGCCCATATGACAAGATCCTTATGCAGTAAAAAATCGCTAGCCAGATTATGAGTAGCGATGATACTCAACTCACGCTCAACCATTAAATTTAAATTATCATCCTGTTCAGGATACCGTACGGGCAATTCTTTCATCACTAATTGCCTCAGCCGGTCATCGCTATTATCTTTAATTCTATTCATTGTGTTGCTAACACCCAATTTCAACCTTTAGGAACGAAGAATGAATTTATTGATCTTCATTCATCCAAGAAGAGCAATTCCTGTAACAAGTATTATTTTTATAAAAGTCCTCTGACCTTGGTGACAAACGAGAAAAATCCATGCCAGCAATGTACAATGGCTATTGTAAAGGTTTATATGCCTTCCTTTTTGGCTGTATCTACAACATTCACAAAATTGACCATCTGTTCATACTTCATGATTAATGGAACCATAAAATCGATTTATTAGAAGCATAAGGAACACGGATACAAGAAAATAGATAATAACCAATCCCAGTCCTACTGGGAATATTACAAAAGAATGAGCCTTAAGCGCTTCTCCAAACGGGATGTTCTTTGTAAGACAAAGATTAGAAATTTGCCTCGCGTACATAACGAACGGAACCGGTAATAAAAAAAGCATCATGCCTTGGAAACCGCTAATGACACCGTTCAAAGTACCGAGACGATCAACGTTTTGAATGAGCGCTCGTTTTTTCCCTTCATTGTCATTAACAACTAAAGAATTATTATTATTATTTTTAAACGCGATCATTTGCACTGCCATAGATTCTAACCCGAAACGAAAGGCCACAACGCTTAGGCGAGTACACTTCTTGACTTGATAATGATAAAATGCCAATGAAACCAGAAAAAGGATGATCAACAAAAAAACGTTCGCCACCTGTACCTCCTGTTACGTTTTTTTTAACGTTCAAGAAATTAATCATTTCTTCAACGTTTCAATTCAAGCAGGGCAGTGATTCTTCTTTTCAACCCAACATGAAGGACAACCATTGTTTTCCAACTGTCTCGCTCCTTGATTGACATATAAGGTTGTTGTTCTTATCCCATGGTACGGTACTTACTTCGCTGTGACGTCTCCTTTCGAAAAAAAACATTTCATAAAAGAGAACCAAGTTTTTAACGAACAGCCTCATGTTATTTTTAAGAGTATAATGGGGTGGTATGTCAGATTAGGACACAGAGAGTATTTTAAAAAGTAGTATTTACAGGCATTAAAAGAAAAGCAATTGCATGAAATATGTATGCGATACCACATTTGATTTTGTTATATCTACTATACCAAGCTCTTGATATACGACAAAATTCGCTTTTAGCGTATGTATCCAATCCATTGTGCAGTAATCCAAGTGCAATCAAACTATTTCATTCAGGTTTTCGAACAAAAAGTAAACTAAAACTACCCAATCATTCCATCAAACCTCGTTTTCCATATATATCCTTGTGACTTCGGCCAAATCCTTCATAATCTCGACTCGCAATGATATAGGCTCAAGTAGTTCAGCGTCTTTACCAAAACTCATAACCCATCGCTTGAGTTCATAACTGCCGCCAGTTTCTAAAGTTAGGACTATTGATCCATCCTCAATTCTCTCAACACTGCTGTCAGGGAAATCACGCTCCTTGATGTAGGGAGCTTGTTCTCTGGAAAATTTAACTCGTGCCGTGAAAGGCTTAGTTAGAATAATACCAAATGGATCGGAAAGTCGCTTCTCAGCATCAAAATCTTCAGGTGGTATAAATCCATCTTCTGTCAGTTCTAAAGAACGAATTCTTTCAACGGCAAGAATTCGTATTGAACCGTAATACGGAACAAGAACGAAAGCATAGAGACCACCTTCATGTTCAAACAATGCGAGAGGGTGAATTTTGTAGCTTTTTATTCTTCCTGTACTAATTGCTTCATAGGAAACATTGCAGACACATTTTTCCGACAATGCTTGAAATAAGACTGAAAGATGAATTTTAACTTCTTTATTTATTTTCTTGTTCACATGAGCTGTATGCAATAGCACGGGTTTAGTTATAAGCGCCTTACTCGCGCCAGATTCCTTTTCAGCAATGGAACAACCGCCATCGGCTACTAAAGATGCGATTTTTCGCCTTAGTTCCCTCGCGCTTTCCCTCAAGGCAGGTTTTACAGCGGCTTTCTGGAATAAAAAATCAATCAATACACGGTCTTCAAAAGTGAAATTCACTGTCGGCAACGGAAGCCACCACTTGAGCTGGTTCCGTTCTTCATTGAGCTTGATACACCGTTCTGTATTGCTTTTTTTATCGTCATAAATGGGGTATCCGAGTTCTTGAAGTGCATCGAGTAGTCGGTAGACAGTTCGCCGTGATATACCAATATTGGCTTCCAAATCCGCGATGGTTGCACCCTGTGGGCGAGAAATCAAACGAGCCGCAGCAAGTACTTGGGTTAAATGCCGATACATGTAATCGCTTCTATATCATGATTTTTTGAAGCAAACCAAGGATTAATTTCCATCTCCGCTGACGACTTCATGAGAAAGTAAAAAGTAACGGGCATCATACCATCCCTGCGGTGCGCCAAACCAATCGCGCAAGCGCTTGCTTTGTTAATACAAGCAGCCCTAAAATCAATGGCCACATATTCTTTTTCATCTCCGCTCTTCAAATAGCTTGAATGGGTCTATAATACCATAAACTCAATGGCACTTTCATACTATTATTATACCTTCATCGTGTGACATAATAAGACACATGCAGAAAGACGCTTGAAAAGCGATAATCTGGTGCGGATTATTTCATGGTCTCATTTATGTTATTATTACGCAATTTTCAAACGCGAGATTCCTGAATCAAGGGAGAACCGGTGACCCATCAAGAAGTAAACCAGCCCGGGAACCTCCCGGATCGCCCCCTCGTCACCCTCGCCTGGGCCCAAAGCCTGGACGGCTCTATCGCGCGGAAATCAGGCGAGCGCCTCGCGATTTCCGGGCCCGAGGCAACCGCCATGACCCACGCGCTCCGCGCAGAACACGATACTATCCTTGTCGGAATCGGGACCGTGCTCGCCGACGATCCCCGGCTGGACGTCCGCCTCGCCCCGGGCCCAAGCCCCCTCCCGCTCGTGCTCGACCCTACGCTCCGTACGCCTGCCGATTCCCGCCTCGTCGCGCGGACTGACCGCAAGCCCTGGCTCTTCGCT
>JAFGXT010000166.1 GCA_016936495.1 Victivallales bacterium | reverse complement strand
CAATGAGTACAACAGGTGATCTCAATAAAATGGAATCAGTGATCTCAATGGAGTGCAACAGGTGATCTCAATGCCGTGGAATACGCATCTATTTAACATTTAAAGAATCGCACTTGATAATACTGCAACATTTTCATTTCTAAGTTACATTTTATCTCATGTTCATCAACCCGCTATCGCCCAAAATTTTTAATTTCATCAGAAGCGAAAACTATCCTGAGACATAGGGCAAGCTTCCAAGTTTTTTTCTAAGCATATTTACGAACACTGTTGGCACAACCTGAGGGACCACCCTATCTTTAAGAACATCACCTAACTCATTAGCTGTTATTATCAATGCTCTACCTTCCTGGACCTCCAGTTCCTTTTCTATTTCATCCAGACGCACGTTGAGTTGACTGAACTGTTGAACTACAAGTTTATCCAGAACTCCTTGTGTTTTTTCTGTGTGCGGAATCCATAAAGCCATAACTTGCTTTGTCACAACCTGTTGATTCTGTCGCGTAGCATCCTCTTTCATGTTCTCAGCCTTTTCACGGGATGCAGAAAACAATACCCCAAGCTTCTCCAATGCCCATATTTTGGCACGATCGAAAAAGCCCATCTTTTGTAACGAAATAGAAAAGATTGTCCTTGGTAGTTCTGGCCGATATTCCCTAACCCGCATCTCCACTCGAATACTGTCATGGGCACGAGCTCCCTCAGCATCAAAAGTGGGAAGTTTATATTCTTCTTGCCCCATTGCAGAGACACATGAGTTCACGTAGTCATACAATTGCTTGCAAAACAATTCGCTTTTTCCATGCAAGGCAGCTGATACATCGTTAACTCTCAGTTTTCCCGGAACAGATGTCTGGTCGTCTTGCCAGTTAATTCGGGAAATATTTCTTTTCAACATAACAACACATTCATCTGTAGATACTTTCATGAAACTTATCAGTCTAGTTCTTTCTTTTTTTTGCTCATTAGAAACGTACAAACGATGAGAGGCCAACAAATCAATACAGTAATTATACTCACTTTCCTGTATACCTAAAGCGTTGTGAAGTTGAGACTCTGAAGTACGCATCGAATTGTATCGCCCAATAGATCTAACCAAGTCACCCTTCTCAATACAGGTCTTGGTCAGATAGCGGGTAATCTCATAAAAACCACTTTCTGCAATTTTGTTCTTGTCACTCTCCACAACACCTTCCATTGCCAGTTTTCCATTTACAGGAATCACGCTGGTTACATATTCCCCATACGTCTCATGTATTTTTGCTAATACCTTTGTGCGTGCCTCATCACCACCCTGTATTCTATCCAGATTTGTTACCGCTAAAACTGTCACCTTTCCGTACTGACGAAAATACCGAAGTGCGGCCAATGTTGCAGCACTATTTGACTTCCGGGCATGTGCCAACCACAGTACGGCATCACATCGACGAAACTGCCATTCCAGGTGCTTCCCTCGGGAGGTTTTATTCAACCACTCTTCAAACCTTTTACCTGTGGTACTAATGTCGAGTTTTTCAGACTCGTCAATTAACTCCTTAGGAAACATTTGATTCAACCCTTGTGTATCCACGAGGCGCAAGCCTGGTGGGAATATACACTTGGGCGTGTGTTTGAAGGCTGTCTCATACTCATAAACAGCTAGTGGATATCCGGATTTATCTTGTTTAAATCGTTTTGCTTCTTCGGCTAGAATATTATCACCCACCTCGCGAGAGACCTGATGTTCAGTAATCTCATACAAGTCTTTTGAAGGGGTACCATTACCAATTTGGGATGTCATCCAATCGTGCACCCCTTTTTCTTTGCGGACAAATAAAGTTGATTTATCATCCACGGTCTTCAATGCAACAAATCTTAAAAAGCTGCGAGTTTCAGGCAAAAAGTGAACTTTAGATAGCTCCTGGCCAAGAAACGCATTTACCAGAGTAGATTTACCGAAATTGCCTTCACCAACAACAAAAAGTTCAAATGGCTTACTCTTGTCTGAGGTAAATGTACGCAATGCGGTATTGAACTCCCTGGTAGTTTGAACACCTCCGTACTTAGTAGCCAAATTTGTCGCAAACTCCTGTAACCACATAGGAAAACCTGTCCCAGAGCGAAACAAAATTTTTGAAACAGCTTCTGTATGTTCCTCTGGCGAATACCTCTCAGTTGTTTTTGCTAGCATGTAAATTCCTCTTTCAAGAGACTTTAGACCAAACCAGCCAGCCCAATATCGCCAAATTGAAAATCAATGAAATTAATACCAATTTCTGAATTGTGTGCTGCCGACTTTCCATCTGTGAAACTTTATCACCTATTCTATTTGCTATTTCATCACTAGTACTCCTAAATACTTTGTTAATATTCTTGAATTCACTTTGAGTCTCACTGACTAATGACCGAATTTTTTCAGTAGCGTCCAAAGAGATCAGTTCCTGTTTCTTTGCAACAGCAGCCAGTTCCTCCATTCGAGAGTTAAAGTTCTTCGCCATTTGTCTGTCGCTTGCCTTGTACTGTGCTTCAAGTTGTTCTGTGAAGTTCTTTGATATACTCTGTAGATACTGACCAAACTCCTGCCACAGTGCATCTTCTATTTTTTCGGTTTCTTTACTCATACCTTTAACTCCAATCACTAAAAGGGGTGTGTGCTCAAATGTCCATGAACGTAACTGTTTCCCTCCCACAGGCTTGCGAATTCTCTTTCAGCGGAAATTCGACCGGATGGATGATCATCAAGAACAACATGGCTTTGCCCAAGTCCATTTAAACCATCCTCAGCAACAAGACTATCTGCAGAGGTAATTATAATAGAGTGCGTGATAGAAACCGGAAGACCTTTGTTCGTAACTACTACTTTTCCCCGCCAGGCACCTTGCCAGCTACCAACTGCTTCAATCATTTTTTCTCGAACTGCACGCCAGTCTAAAGACGACGCCGTCCCTATTAACCTTACTTTTACATCAGAACTTAGCTGTGCCAGTATAGTAGACAAAGAGAAATTCCAATCACGAGCGTAAAGATCAAGCCGCTTGTCCGCACGAGAAAGAATCAGACTGATCAGTCGTGTTCCATCCGACCCAGGTGGTATACGGATAGGCCGATGCAAAGGCATATACTTCTGAACGTCTTCGTACCTTCCGAGTGTATCCCTTAATAGATCTAACAATTTAAATTCAATAGCTGATAACTCTGCTATTGACGTTTGAACCTCAGCTATACTTTTATCACCAATGACTGACCGCTTGGACTGTTCTATTAAACCAGCAATTTCCGAATTTAGCCGCTGCTCCAACTGCGCTGGAAAGGTACGTATCATTTCTTGTTTAATTTTATTACGTTTCTGTTCGCAAATGAAGTGGGCCTTGTCACTTAATTCATTTTGACCGATTTTATTAATTTGTGCACCGGGAGAAGAGGACCTCATGATATCATCAGTGACAAATTTAGTTATAAAACCTATTGGTGCCGCAACCAACATTATTGGCCAGGTTACCGCAGCACTTAATGCGGCGACAGTTCCCAAAGTAGCAACAGAAGCACCTCCTACTGCGACACTTGCCAGTGTACCATCGCTACCATCGTAACTAGTATCAACATCAGTAAAAAAGGAACTATCTTGAACATTGTTTGTAACCACAATGGCCGTTGGCACAGCAGATTCAGACATGGAGATGGCATCACTGCAGACTTGTCGCCATCTCAATTCCATTTGACTAGTGACATTTGCTGCTGCAATTTCCCATGCACTCTTAATAGAAGTCTCTTTATTAAAAAGTGTAATCATTTTGTTCGCTTCAGAGGTAGAAAAATCTTCTTTAGTGTTTATCTTAGCACGAAAAGCTCTCTCTTCCGCACGAAAGAGTTCGTCCACCTCTTCATCAATAGCGGACTTAATAATCTCTAGGGTATGAGGTTTGGCTGCTTTAAAATTTTTAGACACATGTTCTATCAGTCCAAGTTTGTCTGCAAGTTTTCGCCTACATGAGCCCACTTCCATAGTCAGTCCCACGGACCCTAAGCCAACTGCTCTTGCTATGCGTTCATTTCTATCATCCTCTGCATTTGCAATAATAACATCCTCCACCACGGTGAGAGCGTCACTTAACATCTGATTACTATTCCCTTTAAAAGTATCCTCACATGCCAGGTATGCAGAAACAGGAACAATAGCATCCAGGTAATCCCCCAATGAATCTTCAAGGAATGCAACACACTCTTCTATTTCAGAGGGGCTGTCCAACTCATCAACACGATTAATAACTGCAACTATACGTTTGCCGGCCTTTTTCAACTTCATGATTGGCGCAACAATAGCGGCGTTGCCAAGTAAAGATGCTTCAAATACCCATATCGCACCTGTGACCTTGACGAAGAACTCGTTTACAACCTGCTCATTATGACCACTGGCGCCAAATCCTGGTGTGTCCCATAATTCAAATGTCCCCAAATTACTTGTGGGAGAGCAGCATTCAAAATGAGATATAGTTCTTAACCATTCCTCATCATGACGCCTCTCAGATATAATTTGATTAGCCTGTTCCGGAGGACATATTTCTTCTTTACCTGAACTATATTTGAACTTAAATTCTCGAGTGTTTCCTTTTTTATAAAGACATTCCTTTGCAGTTGCCTCTGTTACATCTACAAACGCGAGTGCTTCACCGGCAATTGCATTTATCAGTGTTGATTTCCCGGCTTTAACATCTCCCAACACGGCAAGACGAAACGGTTCTCGAGATCCAGCTATTTCTGCAACAGCTTTCTCCCACGCTGCTTCCATTGTATTAGTTGGTTGCTCCACTTTTTGCAGAACTGCAATCCCCTGCTGAGCTAAATTAAATAGTTTTTGCTCGTTTAGTAAAAGTTCTCTGTTATCTCCAGACTGAGGAGCAGAAGGCATTGTACTAGGTCTTGATTGAACGTTACTTGCTTGAGATAACTTAACTAAATTATTTTTTGTAACTGCTCCCAAAACGGTCGCATATTCTGATCTTTCCCACCATACGGTGGAACATCCTGAGCGAGTTTCAAGTTGCTCTCGAAGTCCACGCGTCTGTGCACTACCACCTACGAGAAGAATAGTTAGAGGCTTTTGAGATGATCCCTTTTTAATAGATTCTACAAACGGCAGAAAACCATCGCAGATTTTTTCAATAAAAACTGAACTGAAAATTTTATCGAATACCTCTATTGGAATATCAATACGCTCTGAGTGCACAGAAACGGGATTAGCAATTCCGGTACGACAATAAAACTCTTTAGCTACACGGATTGCATACTGCCAATCATTAGTATGTATGTTTTCAAAGAGTTCCTTTTGTTCTGAATGCAACCATCCCATAATTGCAAGATCAATATCTCTACCACCAACACTATTATTCCCGCCGGGTGGAAACTCCGCCGATACTTGAAATTTTTCCGCTTTCCGCTGAAGAAATGCCCAATCAACGGTTCCTCCCCCACAATCCAAGACAATCACATCTGTATCATCAACGCCAATATCATGTATCCATAGTTGGGCAGCTGCAACTGGCTCCTGAATGGTTTCTACTTCTTTGAATCCAGCTTCTTTAGCAGCAGCAACCAACAACTTTGTATATTCAACTGAGTAGTCCGCAGGTGTTGTCAGTACAACACGGTCCGCTGCTCTATTTTTAAGTTCAGGCAATTCATCGGAAGCTCGTGTCAGGATGCCCTTAAACATAATGCTAAGTAACATTTGAGGGGTATACTTTTTCTTATTAATCCTAATTGTTTTACTATCAAGTTTCCTTTTTAGACCGCTGACAGTTCCGCCGGGATCCATTCGAACCATTTCCATGGCATCTTCTCCCCACAGAATTTTTCCCTCTCGTGAGGCGAAAAAAAGTGCCGGAGAGAATACCCTCTCGTGTCGCCCAAGTCGCCAAAGCATGCATTCTGATTTTGTATGATCGTAGTAAGAGACTTTAATACGTTCCGTACCAAAATCTACTGCAAGCGAGCTTTCTCTTTTCATCAGATCCTCATTTCATTTCTAACCTTTTCACCGCCGGTATCCTGACTTGATGCACCTTTTCATTATTTCTCAACCTTGTCATCAAGAGAATCCATTACCTGTTCCACACGGTCTACGGCAATCTGAAACAGTCTCTGTGGCGCACCTAATATGGTATGCTGATGACCACGCAAACTTTCCAAAAGCGTATCTCCGGCATCTATCATCTCACTTAGGGTTATCTCTTTACCGGAAACCCCCAAACGATCTCCGATATATGGTCCTCCTGCCCCAAATATTCTCTTTAACTGCCAACGAGTTCCGGTATCTATTGTTAACATTGCCTTATCCTCAAGCATATCCAGCGCCTTTGCATCGTCATCAAAAACGTTAAACCATCTCTGCATGGTATCGCGCAAATTTGAAAGCATGTGCTCCAATTTGTTCACCTGGTCTCTATCAGCAAACACAGCTTGCAATGAGTTCTCAATATACTGGTTCACCTGCTGAAGTTCAGGTACCAAGTGCAGATTACGCTCTAATGTTTTGCGAGCAATGGATGCATCTGCAATATCCCTATCTCTTGCCAGCTTCTCAGCTCTAAGCGTAAGAATTGCCTTACTGCATGGCTCCCACGCCTTTCTAAGCAGGCCATTTGACTTGATTAAAGCTGCACGAGACAGGAACCTTTTTTTAAGCACATTTTTTAACCGCTCTACGCCACTTGCATCCAATATTGCTTGTTGTAGAGCCTCTCCGTCCTGAATGTGATCAAACCGCACACGCAGAATAGCAAACCGCAGAGCAGGCCACGGTATCTGTTGCAATAGATGCTCTCGATCCAATTCAGAAAGTGCTGCCCCTTCAATAGGATCGATAAAAAAATCATCACCATCCAAGAGTTCATTCACCACATCTTCCGGACTATTTAGCACCAGATAAACAATTTTTGACCAAAGCTCCAGAGGTAGCTTCGCTACACATCGGGCCAATAATCCACTGGTTGGAAAAACCTCGGATACTTTTTCACTTAACTGCCTACGGATCATCTCACATTTTTTTTTAGCTTCGTATAAGGGGTCTGGCCCTAAGTGTTCCCATTTTTGAACAACAGCGATGCTGTTATAAGGAGATGAGCCCGGCAGGCGGCTTCCTTCACCAAATAGCTTTAACAGTTCGTCATCAGATTCACGGGCGACAGGATTTACTACATACACTATAGAGTCGGCCTTGCCACCCTCTTTTAATGTTTCCTGCTCCAACGACTCTGATATATAATCTATAACCGCTGTGGAATGACTATCAACGGTTGCTCTGGTGCCAGGTGTGTCGACTATACAGACATCCGTAAGAAAGGGAGATTCAGCAAAAAAATCAAGACGGAGTGTCTTTGCGGGATTTTCCGCTTGCCCTACCCACTTTTCGGTATTTTCAAGAGGAACATCTTCGATGTTTCCATCTTTCCAGAATACACGAAACTGATTTAAACGGTCACCCGTACCATGTCGGAAACAATTTACAGTAGCGGTTGTCTCTGCAATACCAGTTGGAGCCAAATCGGTCCCGATAATGGCATTTAGCAAAGTTGATTTTCCAACACGCATTTGTCCAACTACTGCCACTGTGAACATTTGATCTAAAGCAGCGGCTAAATCAAGCTCCCGAATTTCTTGAGCTAAACCAGCTGTCGTTGGATGTTCCATTAACAACCGGGGGACATCATCAGCAAACCTGGAAACAAGTTCCTGATACTTCTCATATGAAAATAAGGCAGTCATATTTAAAGAGACTCTTTAGCGTTTTTATTTTCAAGTGAAGCTGCACATTGTTGCTGAATACGCGTAAGGCTTGTCACATCATTTTCGAGCTCAGAGCGATCTCTGAATGAAGATGTTTTAATTTCTGAGCGCCTTACAGAAATATCTTTTATTGTTTGGTCAATGGAAGCCCTGTAGTCATCCACGGCATTAGAAAAAGCGTCACGAGATTGCGTTTCATATACCAGGGAAGTTTCTTGAAACTGCTGGAAAGCAAAACGTTGTACACGAGAGACCGTTTCCTGAAGAACACTTTGTAATTTTCTTACAGCTTCGTCTTTCTTTTTTTCAACAAGTCCTTTTCGCCCCAAAATCAATCCGGTCACACCACCGATGATCATCATCGGGACTATTGCTGGTGGAAATATAATAGCAGCTGCAATATTTGCCGCCATCGCAGGAAACATCCCCGCATAAGCCACCTGACGCACTGACTCAAATTTATTGAAATTCATCTGAAGATTATCAACAAAAGGAGTATCACCCATAAAACCATGGGAAGACATCTCCTTATCATACTTAACCAGACTATCTTCATGCCCCATAGCCTGCATAGTGTTGAAAAGTAAGTTTTGTGACTGTTTGTTATAGTTGTCTTGTATCTGATGAATAATTCTCGAGCAATATTCCACTGTTTTGCTCTGAACCTCAGAGGCATTTTCGTTCAACTCTTTTGGATTAAAATCTTTTTCTCGAAAATGTCTTATGATAGGAGCAACAATTGGACCGTTAGGTGAAGGATCAAGCTGGTTCTGTAGGTCACTAAGGGTATCTTGCCTCAATCTTGCCATTTGGTCCCTGAAACCATTGTACTCCGGGCGATACACGTCACGCTCCCACTGTTCAAATTCAGAACGGGTGTCTTTTGTTTCTGCCTCCAACTTGTTCAGCTGCTCATCAGTATTAGCCGCCAGTACGGCATTCTTACGATTCAACTCATCTAGCAACGTCCCAATTTCCCCCATCACAGCCTTTACCAACCGAGTCTTTAACCGCCTTTGTTTTCCAGCAATCAAGTCTTTTTTGACGTAATCTAAGACATCTACATAGCCACTGCGTTGAAGATGTTTGGAAGACTTTTTTCTGTCAGCTGTAAACTTCATATTGGCGCTCACAGGAAAGTAAACAATATCGTTATCATACATTCCAGTGGCTTTCGCAATAATCTCCTTATTTCGAATTTCCCACCCCTGCCAAACTTCTCGCTGAGCAGCGTCTATTTTCGTTTGAATGAAAGTTACAAGAGGTGTAATAGATCTCAGTTTTTTGAGAAACTCCATCTCATCTGTGCTGGCTACCGCCTCCACTGAATCCAAGATAAAGAATACAGCATCGGCCTTGGGAATATAGTTCCATGTAATATCTGCATGATGATGAAACAGACCACCAAGACCGGGTGTATCTACTATTACCAGACCACTTTTCAATAAAGAGTGGGGTACTTCAACTGCAATAAATTCGACATCTTTTTTGTTATCTGGATTCCCGGTTTCAGTACCAAATTCTTCAATTTGTTCTGGCTCAATTTGCATGGGAGGCCGCTCTTGGGCCGGTGAGCCATCTTCATTTATAATATTTTTGAAGAATACTGTAAGTTTACGTTTCGGCCCATAAACTATTTTATATACCGTAGATGTAGCCACATCGCTAGCTGTGGGCAACATATTTTCTATACCTAAAAGAGCATTGATAAAACTCGACTTTCCTTTTTTAATCTCCCCTACAACAATAAGTCGAAAAATACCGCGCTGTAAGCGGCTCTCTATTAAACTGATTCTTTCAACGGACTCTTCCCGCCCATGAGCAACGGCAATCTTATTGAATTCGGAAATATTTAAAGTATTTTCCCTTTCAAAATCCATGGTACCTTCCTTTTTCTAAATATCTTTTAAAAATTGATTACGCTGCTCCTCAGCCATCAAATCACTTTCAATACCACCGGCATCCAGTCCTCCTTCGACAACCAGGTTGTCCCGTGTAACCACATAAGAAAACCTAGAGTCATTCCACGCATCAACAAACACATCCAATGAAACCTCCTTGCCAGCTCCGTCCATAACACCAGAATCATTTATAATAACAACAGGATCACCATTAGCATCCGACCTAATTCCACTGACAACAATTGCGTGATCTGCACCGCCATCAAAGGGAGAAAAATCTTCAAACATGGATTCGTTTTCCCATAGCTCACCGGAATCAACAGCAACTACAGCACGATTTCCTGCTTCTAATTCATGCACCAAACCATTGATACTGCCATTTCTCACAACTTCACAAGGAACACCTTCATGCTCAAAAAGATTGGCAATATCCGACAAGCCCATGCCGTCCTCTGTCAACCAGCCATTTGCCTGGGCGTCATACATTAATTGCGACTCAGTATACTGGTTATGGGTCAACGATTCTAAAATACTTCTAACCGACATTATTCCACATGTGAACGGAGTTGTTTGCTCCTCCCATTCAAGGGCATCATCTGCGCCAATTATTGAAGAGTTATCATTATTGGTCTCGGAGAACGGAGCAGCCACATCATGCGGTCCTGGAACTCCCTCATTTATAAATGGAGTTCCAGGGAGAGTTTCAATTACCGAAGAATAAATACCGGGGTCAGGAAGAAGTTCTTCTGTGCTAGAAAAACCTGAAGTTATTGAATCTATGGGTGCGGCTTCAACGCCAGTATCATCCATATCGGGTAAGCCATCTTCATTCATATCAGGAACGTCGTAATCCATTATAAACCCCCACCTGTTAAAAGGTTACAAATATCGAAACAACGCCTTAAAGCACGTTTCATCTGCCACTTCATCCCAAACTTAAAAACTATGAATGACCACACCTTTAAATCTGGTGCTGCTTAACCTAATGTAAAATTATGATTAAACATAAATTTTCACAGAAAGATTAGGTCACACATGATAAAGAATTATAGTATAAAAAGAACCGTATGTCGATGATAAAGTTGACGGAGCTAATTGCGTTGCAGGCTAATCCGCCTGATGTGCGCTTTAAAAAACACTTTTGGTGTCTTGATACCCCAAGGTTTGTGGGTTT
>JAFGXT010000011.1 GCA_016936495.1 Victivallales bacterium | reverse complement strand
GTAATTTTACCGAAGTCGATGGTCGGATCATCACCGCCATCGGACCGGGAGCGTCGTTCGCGTTCAGCCGTCTGATTGCGGAAGCCAATGGCAAAGGCGATAAAATGGATGAAGTCTTTAAATTCATGTTTGTGAAATAAGGTATTAATGAGCTTTAAAATTATTTGTAAATGTCCGGATACCCGGGCGCGGCGCGGAGTGCTCAGTACTCCGCATGGAAAAGTCAATACTCCGGTATTCATGCCGGTGGGAACTCGTGCATCGGTCAAGACTATGTCGCCTGATGACCTCAAGGAGTTGGGCGCGGAAATCATTCTGGGGAACACCTATCATCTGTTTTTGCGTCCGGGCATGGATATTATGGCGAAAGCCGGCGGGTTGCACAAGTTTATGAGCTGGGACAGACCGATACTGACCGACAGCGGCGGTTTTCAGGTATTCAGCTTATCCAAGTTGAGGAAACTCAAGCATGATGGAGTAGAATTCGCGTCGCACATCGACGGATCAAAGTTTTTTCTGGGACCAAAGGAATCCATGCAGATACAGCGTACTCTCGGGTCTGACGTCGTCATGGCTTTTGATGAGTGCACTCCTTATCCATGCTCATATCGCGACGCAGTGAAATCTCTGGAGATAACCACTCGCTGGGAAAGCATTTCGCGCGATCAGACGCTCAATGACGGACAGCAATTGTTTGGCATTGTTCAGGGATCGGTTTATGAAGACCTGCGCATAAAATCGGCGGAAGACCTGGTGAAGATCGGTTTTGATGGCTACGCGCTGGGAGGTCTGAGCGTGGGCGAACCTGAAGAAGATATGTTCCGGTGCATTGACTGGGTAGTACCAGTATTGCCGGAAGAACGTCCGCGTTACGTCATGGGCGTGGGCACGCCCAAACAATTGGTCGAAGGCGTGGCACGCGGCGTAGACATGTTTGACTGTGTCATCCCCACCCGTCTGGCGCGGCATGGCAGTGCCTATGTCAGCGACGGCGGCACCATACCCGTCAAGGCGGGGCGTTACAGCGACGATTTTACGCCGATAGACGAAAACTGTGGCTGTTACACCTGCCGTAACTTCAGCAAAGCGTATCTGCGCCATCTGCTTAACGTAGGTGAGCTGTTGGGGATGCGTCTAATAAGCTACCACAATTTGTATTTCTTCCTGAACTTGATGAAGCAAGTTCGTGAAGCGCTCGAAAACGGCACATTCCAGGAGCTCCGCGCCCGTTTCAGTTGAATCGGTAAATCCCGCGCCTCAGGCGCGGGATGACACTTCCAATTCAGTTTACTTTTCCCTGTTCATAGACCTGCATTCAGCCTCGAAGTATATTGAGGTCAAAACCAGCAGTTCCATACGTCTCATTATCATCCAATTACTACTATCTATTTTCATGATACATTTTTATAGTGCTTAAAATGCGCAAAGCGGATTTAGCAAGTCCGACAGCCTTTTTTACCTGATATTGCGCTTATTCTCAATTACACACCAGTGCGTCCGGCTCCGTCGCAAGGGAACAATTAATTTGGAGGAACCCCTCCAGATTTTATAATAGCCTCATCCAGCCCTGTGTCATCAGGATTAGAGATTATTACGATATTAAGCTTTCCCGATACGCGGGGCTGCTTGAAATCAAAATTTTTTTCAATATTTGCAGGAACCAGGATCACTACATTAAATTGTTCAATTGCTATTTCTTCCACATAATCATCTTTTACAGGTATACCATCATAAAAAACTATAGTTTGAGGGTCTTTATAAATGCCCAAACGGAAATAGTTGATCCGCGTTACACTGGAAGCACTCCCCCCCATAATCATAGAAGTGCTTTCGTTTTTTAAATTATATGTAGATAAACGTTGATGAATATCTTCCAGAGTAATCTTGTTGTCTTCAACCAGAAAAACCCTTTTAATTATTGACCTTGACACTGGTTTAGTTTCCAATGGCGCTACAACTGTAGATACTTGACAACCTGAACCGAATATTGCTGAAATAGCAGCAACAAAAACAATTTTCACTATGCATTTATTTACTTTCATTTTATCTGATTCCCATATTTTGACTCTGTTTCTGTTCGGTAATCCCTTGGAGACACTCCGTTCCTGCGTTTGAATTCGGTGGAGAAATAAAATGGGCTTGAGTATCCCAGCCGTAAAGATATTTCCTTGATGGAATAATTGGAAGATTGCAGCAACTCTTTTGCCACCGCCAACTTTTTGCCGCTGATGTAATCCGCCGGAGAACAATCAAGGTGCTTTTTAAACATACGGTACAACGACGCGGGACTGGTACCGAACTTTAAACACAGGTCTTTGATGCCAATCCCGGCGGAAATATTTTCCTCCAGATAACAGATTATCCGGCTGAGCATACGCGGAAGCCCACCACAGTCAATGTCTTCAGACAGCTCCAGCAGCAGCTCGTAAGCCAATGACGATCCCTCCTTGAGACAGCCCGGTTTGCACTCCAGATACACCTGATAAATACGATCGAAATACTTGCATATACGCTCCGGATGAGACGGTACTATAACATCGGCGGCCGACCAGCTCTCTCCCGCCAGCATCATTGGCAGCATGTAACCGCTCAGGGTCATGATCTTTTTGGTGGAATACTCAAACACCTCCATTGAGCTGTCCTTACCTGGCTGGATCAACATTATTCCGCCCGGTTTGACCGTATAGGAATGCCCCGATTGAGTAAACTCAAAAGAACCTCCGGTTACCAGCTCCACACTGAATATATTGGAACATTCACGAATACGGCTGCAACCCTTTATCCATTCGTCATCGCCGCAGGTGATTACTTTAAGTGGCCAGTTGCGTTCAAATTCCACGCCGGTATTATGAATAAAATGGTGTAGCGGGTACTTGCCCGCATTTGTCCCGAAAACCCGGGTATTATCCTGTTTTATCAGTAGTTCAGGAACACTCATGACCTGTCCGCTATATATGTTTTTGAAATAATAGTGTATGTTTTTACAATATATCTCTGTTGATAAGCTGTCAAGCATGAATTATAATCATATTTAATTAATAAACATAAAAAGGATCACCATCATGAGATTTATTCTTAACAAACTGGAAAAAGAAGTAAAAGCTTTGAGCCGTCCTGAATGGCGCCCCTTGCTGGATTATGTCGCCAAACTGCACGGACGCTCGATTCACATGCCGCGCTTTCCGCTGAAATACCCCTGGGAGGAAATAGGTCCGGGCTACTTCAACAGTCCCGCGTTCGGACACTGGGACATTATTCATTCAGTACTGGATTCTCTCCCGGCGGAACCAGAGCATTGTCGCTGGCAACTGCTCAATAACCTCAGTATGCAACAACCCAACGGCTTAATTCCCGGCTCGTTGTGGATGAAAAGTTCTCCACCGGAATGGAATTTGAAAGGGCATCCGCCGATATGGGTCTACGCTGTAGATGAATATTGTCGTCTGAACAATGATTACAGCTTCGCGGCGGAATGTTTCGAGTCTCTGGAGCGTAATATTAAATGGTATGAAAAAAATCGCCAAAGCGATGACGGCGGCTTTTTCTATACTTTTGACGGCGCCTGGGAAAGTGGCATTGATGAAGGGATTCGTTTCGACAGTGAGCTACCTGGACGGCGCACCGCGGTTGACGCTACGTCGCACGTGTATTGGCTCTATGACCATGCGGCACGCTGGGCGGCTATGATCCGGCCGGCTGCGACGGACAAATATCGTAAAAAGGCGAATGAACTTAAAGACCTCATCCGCAATCAACTCTTTGACTCTGAAACCGGATTTTTTCATGATATCTGGAGCGCAAATAAACCCGAGCTCAGAATGTTGAGTTTTGAAGGTTTCTGGCCGATAGTTACCGGGGCAGCCAGCCATGAACAGGCTCAACAGGTGATTGATCGTAATCTGCTCAATCCTGAACGCTTCTTCACTCCTCATCCGATAGCCACCGTGGCGGTAAACGATCCCCGTTTTGAACCACGCATGTGGCGCGGTCCGGCGTGGAACAGCATAACCTACTGGGCAGCGGTCGGCTGCGTACGTTATGAACGTTATGATGCCGCGGCAAAACTACTCGAACGCGCCCTCGATGCCTCAACAAAGCAATTTATCCGTACCGGAACTATATGGGAATTTTATGACGCAATGGGCAATGAACCGGAAAAACTGCACCGCAAAGTTGCATACGATCAGCCATGTAAAGATTATCTTGGACACAATCCCCTCATCGCCATGGCGAGGTTATGGGAAGAGTGTACAGCTAAACTCTGAACCGGAATTTAAGCCTGCATCAGTCCTCCGCCCGTACCGCCGCGATAAGTTTGTCGATAAGAAATGCTATATCTTCGGTGGTATGGCAGGCATTAAGCGATATTCTTATCCGCGCTTTCCCGAGCGGCACAATCTGGGTAAAACTGCCGCCGGTATCAAGTCCGGCGGCGCGCATGACATTGCGGAATACATCTACATTGGCAAGCAGCCTTTGCCGGGCTTCCGCCATCTGTACCTTCTTGACAATTCACGAGCAAAATAAGAATCGCGGTTTGTTTCAGATGCGGATGGAAAATATTTGACTAGTCGGTAAAGACCACGCCCTTGCCCTTGACAAAAAAACTCATCGTCGCCGACCTCGACACATTACGGTCATACATATTGCGCTTCTCCCCGAAAGCTGGACAACTTGAATAGGTGTAAAAGGCTCCTAAATTGACGCGTCCGCCAAAAGTCGGAATCGGGAAAAACGGGTATATTGTTAATAACTCAGGCAATGCGTGACGAGCCAATAAATGGCCAATCGCAATATTCGAAGCGGTCGGAGGC
>JAFGXT010000010.1 GCA_016936495.1 Victivallales bacterium | reverse complement strand
ATAACGAACCTAGAATCGCGTCGCTGTTCCGTGGTGTGAGCGAAGATGATTTCAAAAAACATATCGTTAATATTTTTCATACCTTGCAGAAGGAAATGAATGATGTACCTATGGTTATAGCTAATGACGGCGACGTTACCGCGCTTGCCGGAGCTCTGTCCATGGATTCCACTGGTGTACTTGGTATTTCCATGGGAACCAGTCAGGCGGTGGGCTATGTGAATCTTAACGGTAATGTTACGGATTGGCTTAATGAACTGGCTTTTGCTCCGGTGGATTACCGTGATGACGCCCCGGCCGATGAATGGTCTGGTGATGTTGGTTGCGGTGTACAGTATTTTTCCCAGCAGGGTGTTGCGCGTCTGGCAAAGGCTGCCGGAATTGAGTTTCCGGAAGACATGCCCCTGCCGGAACGTCTGGAAAAGATTCAGGAAATGATGAAAAACGGCGATAAACGCGCCGCTGAAATATATGATGCCATCGGCGTTTGTTTTGGTTATGCCATTGCGCATTATGCGGAATTCTATGAAATACGCAATCTGCTTATTCTCGGACGTGTAAGTTCAGGTGAAGGCGGAGAGATTATACTCCAGACCGCCGAAAAAGTCCTGAAACAGGAATTTCCCGCAATCGCTTCCGACATAACTTTCAGAACTCCAGATGAAAAATTCAAACGCCATGGACAGGCGGTCATCGCCGCCAGTCTGCCGGAGCTGAAAAGCTGAGTGGAGATATGATAAAATGATTATAAAGAATTGTACTGTAATAACTCCCGGCAGGGAATTGCGCAATGCGGCGGTCGAGATCGATGGCACTTATATCAGTGCGGTATATCCTGAAGGTGCGGCACTTCCGCAATGCGCGGAATGTTATGACGCTGGCGGCAATATGCTTATGCCGGGATTTATAGATTTGCATTGCCACGGCAGATCCGGTTTCGATATTGTAGATCCATCCCCGGAAGCGGTGAGAACAATCGCGCTCGATAAACTCAAAGAGGGCGTGAGCACCTTGATTCCGGCGACCCTGACTTTGCCGGAAGAACAGTTGGCGGGTACACTTCAGAATATTGTCGATTACACTCTGGACACCAGCGTTAAAGGTGCTAAGATTCCCGGAGTGCATCTTGAAGGACCTTTTATAAATTGTAAATGCATTGGAGCTCAAAACCCGGATTTTGTCAGGGTTCCGGATATAAATGAGGTCAAAAGACTTAATGAGATTATAAAAGTCTTTAAAGTCTCTTATGCCGTGGAAGTGGAAAATGGCGTAGAGTTTACCCGTGAACTTATCGATGCCGGAATAGTTCCCTCCTGCGGACACAGCGCGGCAAGTTACGCGGATTTCTCTCAGGCATATGAGCTCGGGCTGCGTAACCTGACCCATTATTGCAATCAGATGACGCCTTTGCACCATCGTGATATAGGGTTGGTCGGCTCGGCGTTGCTCAAGGATGATGTCTATACGGAAATGATTTGTGATAAAGTACATCTGTGCCCGGAAATGATCCAGTTGCTTTTCAAGTTAAGTAAAACCAGCCATATTCTGCTGATAACCGATGCCATGCGCGCCTCCGGTCTGCCGGATGGAAAATCCAGTCTTGGCGGGCTCGAAGTAACCGTCTGCAACGGAGAAGCAAGGCTCAGTTCCAACGGAGCTCTGGCGGGAAGTACACTTCAGTTCAATCACGCGTTGAGAAATGTTTATGAGCTTACCGGATTGCCTTTGAGTGAGCTGGTTTGCACTACGTCTCTTAATCAGGCGGAAAGTCTCGGATTGGAAAAACTCGGCAGGATTGAGCCGGGATTCATTGCGGATATGGTTGTTCTGGATAAGGATTTCAATGTAAAAGATATTTTTATTAATGGACAAAAACATTAATATAAGATAAAAGTTCTCTTTCTCTCTCTCTTCCGCCGGTCTTCGGACCGGCACTTTTTTTCATCCTCCAGAAAGCGCCTCGCAGACAATTTTAATAGCAAGAGTGCTGAAAGATAATAAAAAAATTCTTAAGTTGACAATTAATTTACCGTTTCTACCACGTTAAAGAACTGTTTTGCTACTGCTCCGTTCCCGGAAAACTACTTCTGCCAATAAAGCAAGACAGTTCCCATTAACACTCAGTGCGACATTTAAAACTCAGTTGCTTTATGAATGTTAATGGGATTAATTTCGACTGGACTTATGGCTGTCCTCCCGGAAAATTTCGCCATATGGATCCTTCGCGCCAGCCTATGTAGGCAAGATTGACAGCAAAGGGACAATCACGGAATAAATGTCGAAATAAAGCCCGGCGTTCTGTAAGTATTCGTTTAATTTCAGCCGGATCTGTGATTTTTCCGTTATAAACAGCAAATGCGCCAGCCTGGCTTCTAGTGTAATCAAGTCCGGCGGCAAGAAAATTAATTCGTTCAAGTACCGCAGGGTTGTTTTTCGCTGCCTGCCGTGCCCGCTCCAAGCAGTCTTCAAGCGGCTTCAATCGTGCGGGAGAATAATAACTGGGCAACAACGTCCAGATGGGGAATTTCGTATGGACTTGAATTTCCTCTTCCCGCAACTCTCCATCTATTTGGGTTCGACTGAAATCGGCTAATTCGGAAGTCATTTTTTCGGCGAGACGAAAATATTCGGCAATTTCCGGTGCCGCGGCTTCAAATCCCTTTTCGCAATAATCGGCAATAATATCGTCGACCGACAGGCTCGGATCCCACAACAGGCGGGGCAGAATGTAGTAATTAAGCCCCTGGGTTGACCAATGATGAAGAATCGCGTCAAAATCGACTCCGATCATGCCGGTGGCATAACAATGTTTGATATCGCGAGCCAACTCGTGCGGATATACCATCAGGACACCGTGTCCATTGTGAAAAGCGTTCGGACGCAGGTAGATTTTCTCGGCTTTGGCTGCCCATGCGTCCCACTGGTCACGGTCGCTGTCCAGTATTGCGTTGTTGTCATAAGTCAAACCGACGAACCCCAGAACCAGATTGGACGGCAGAAACGTTGCCAAAGGAGCGGATCTATAGGTATGATAGGCATAACATACCGCGAGCTTTCCCGGGCATGATTTGGCGATACCTTCCGCGACGGCTCCGAAATATTTGAAATAGCGGTCGGACATTGAAACATACTCAACGGGTCCTTCCCCGAAGTTCATCATAATGGCTGGACTGTTGACAGGGTCAAGCTGGCGGCAGCTCTCGCACATGCAGCAGTAATTGCCGGCCGTGGCGTCCTCTGGAGAAATCGATACAGAATCAAGTGATGGATCGGCCTTGAAGCGGGCCACCCGGTCAGCCACCACCGCCTGAATGAAATCAGGATTGCTGAAACAGAAATTTTCCCGTGGCGGATGTTGCGTTCGTGAACCATCGGGTTGCAACGCAAACCATTCAGGATGTTCGTGTCCGAAACGGTTCCACCATCCTTCCATGGAATGATTGCCGGCAATATTGGTGGATTGCCCGACTCTTTGCCGTAAAAACCAATCTTTTCCTTGACCATACCAAGCCCCCATCTCCCGTGGAGGGAAATTTAATGCGCTCATGCCTGCCAACATACGTGAGCTGAAATAATGAGCTCCATGATCCGTATTGGGGAAGGCAGCCAATTCCGGTTCCCGTTTGGTGCTGTTGCCATAATTACGGATCTTACGCATTGCCAATGCCGGTGCATCCTCAATATCGCATGGTGTGATGTTTAGCGTGGTTATGGAGGGAATCACTGTTCCAATTTCTCCTGGCCACAGAAAGCGAAATCCTAGCGTTTCCAATAAATCTGACATGGCATAATAAGTGCCGTTAAGTTTCATTTTCCGAGTACCATCCTCGTCGTTTCCCACCACGAATACCGCATGGTCTGTTGTTTTTATGCGGAAACCCTCCGGCGGCATCTGTCTTCCGTCAATTCCATTTGATCTGGCCATAGCACTGTTGCCGATAAAAACAGCAATGGGATAATCCTGATCTTTGACTTTCCATGTGCCGTTGGATTGAGATTTGAGCTGTTTTTCCTTAACCAGCGGCAACTTGACTCCCGATGCCTTTTGCAGTAGCGACTGAAAGTCAGATGCGGCTTCTTTGGCCGCCTTGGAAGGTTTATTGGCGATGACAATCACTGCTTGCGCTTTTCCTTCTTTGATCAGACAAAGAGGACTGCCGGAAGTTTTATGCCGCACCCGCCGCGACTTAAGCGGCTGAGGATGACGCGGTGAAGCGGTCTGCTCCAGGGGTGCTGCCGCTCCCAGTGGTTTCATTCCCCAACGGTCAGACACCTGATAGTTTGATTTTTCCGCGGCGGATATGACCGGTATGCCCAGACTTAACGCCAAAATTACATTGCACTTCATATGCCTTGATTCCTTATAATTATTTATTTTCAGATATTTGTTTATCCCGAAAAAAATAGCCATTTTCCCGAGCTTACTTATTGGTTGTTTATGTCCCGTCATTGTTTTGGAACCTCCTTGATTTTTTTATTGACAAAAGACATTAATTATCATATTGCAGGCGTCGCACTTGGTGTCGCTTCAAAACGAGTGTGCCTCTCTCATAATACTTGAATTGAAATTATTGCGCTTTTCTCTCTGATGGCTTTGTTTAATACCGCGAGGACATTATTTCCACACATAATCGACGCGAGCCTGATTGCGATTAGTCCAGGCTACACGACCATCAAGACTCAACACGTTAAAGCCATTCTGATGTCGGGAACGGGTTCGCTCTTCCAGATAGGGAGAACCAAAAGTTAACTGGTAGGTTCCAGCATCGCACAACAAAAACATTTGCGAAGGATTTTTGAATTGGCTTAACTTGCTATGTGAGATGTTGGTGTTCATCCCATAGGCGATACCATAGATCTTGGGGTTACCGGCATTGAAGGTGTCCGGGTCGTTCGCCACATGGGCTCGGTAATTGGAAGTGGATGCCGGACAGCGGACAATCGATGCCGGAATGTAACGTGAATTGACCATATCTTCGGCCACTCCTAAATCCACTGTCCAATACTTTGAGGCTGGCAGATATCCGTTGTAATCATCCGAATACATAATAAACGCCTGTCCGATCTGACGCAAATTGGAAACACAACGAATGGCCTTGCCGCGATCACGAGCCGCCGCCAGCGCCGGCAACAGAATTGAAGCCAGAATAGCAATGATAGATATAACTATAAGAAGCTCTATGAGTGTGAATGCTTTGCTATGACTTAGTCTTACGCCCTCATGTGAAAAGGGGATTTTTTTCTGCCACCTGCTTGAATGTACGTTGTTATCCATTGCCTTTTGTCTCCTGTAATCATTATTTTTCAAACATTTCCGATATTCTTCAGCCATTTTCATAAATCTTAAATTTCCTATGCAACGGTTTTGCCTTTGTAAAGCAGATGAGTTGAGATTCGTGTTGTTTTTGCACGACTATTAAAAAGGGTCTCGACTAGAATCTCGCTGATCTCGTGTTCCGGGATCGCACATACGGTTCTAGACAGCATGGCATGTTCCAGCTGATAGGTGGCGTGATTAAGTAAAGACACCCCGATGAGCGGATGTTTAACATGAGGATTTTCCAGGAGAAAATTGAGCATGTTAATATAAATATCGGTGCCTGGCAGAATAATCGCATCAAGCGGATGTTGACGTTTGCTCAGGAAATCACCAATTATCTGATAGTAATGTACGGGGTCAGCCTGCTTGCTCAATAAATTTTCTTCCCTTTGTATAAGGTCATGGCTGACCATGAAATTGCGATAAGCGGTTAGTCGTAATTTATCCTGAGGATATTGACTGCCGCTCCAGATTGGCATACCGATGTTTTTAGCGCCAAGCGCAAAGAGTTGATCTAATATCTGTCGGGTGATCTTGCCATAGTCATAGCTGACCACGCGAATGCGACCATTAAAATCATCGGAGGAGACCGCGACTGCGGGAATTCCCAGTCCGGCAATGTAATCAACCCATTCCGCATTAACCCATCCATAGAGGATGATGCCTTTGCATGTATCAAGCTTCTCCATCACTGACGTTTCCGGGCTGGATCCAACTTTTATAAAATCAAGACGGCAACCACGCTGGAGCGATTTCTGTTCCACCGCGTCGAATATTTTTGAATGCCTGCCTTCTGAGGTTTTACCGATGGAGATGAACAACAGTTTTCCGAGGGACGGCGTGGCTTGCAAGTCAAGCTTGACAAAGGTGCCACGACCATGAATCCGTGTTATCACATTATTAGCTTCCAAGTCTGCAAGTGCCCGGCGCGCAGTAATCATACTGACGCCACACAATGCGGCAACTGTTTTTTCGGGAGGTAGCCGTCCTCCAACAGGAATCCGTTGTGTCGCAATATAATTGATTATCCGCTCTTGCGTAATTTCAGTTCGAGAAGCCATAATACTGATTTATCTCCATTGTTAAGATATTATAATTATAATCTTAATATCTTAGAAGTCAAGTCCCTTGTTTTTCTTTTTGATATTTTTTCAGTGTTAAAAGCTATTCAGCCACACGTTTCTATTCGAAAGAAGTTGCGCAAGCGAACGCCTGCGGCTGATGATAAACAGTGACGCCATACCCGTCAAGGATGTCGCTGCGGAACTTTAAGGTAAAAAGCTAAAAAAGAAGCTGTTGCACGATGATTATCGCTTGAATTATTTTACATTCCCGGATGATGTAAGCTTAACTTGTTTATTAATTATTCCTGGCTTGGTTGTTGAGAAAAACATTGTTTTTATCCATTGGTGAAGTTTAAAAATATCTTTTCAGTAGTATATTCTATTATACAAAAATTATAATATAAAATAAATACATTATATAAAGACACGGAGAGCGGCATGGAACAGGATCAAATCAAAGAAATCATCAAGACTGAACTTTTGAAAAAAACTTCTCTGTCAGATATCCAGAAATTGCTGGCGGATGAACATAAGATCAAAATGACTTTCATGGAGTTGCGCATCATGGTTTCTGAACTCGAAGAGATCATCGCCGGCATGGCTCAGGAGGAGGCGGCGGCAGACCAGGAAGCCATTGACGCGGAGAAAGAAGAAGACCTGAATGATATACCCGAACCCGGAGACGGTAAAACCGTGGTTGAGGTCAGTAAATTGGCGCGTCCGGGAGCAATGATGCATGGCAGCGTAAAATTCGCCTCCGGCGTTTCCGCGGAATGGATACTTGACCAGATGGGACGTCTCGGCTTGGACAAAGCCAGTGGAGAACCGACGGAAGACGATATAAAAGAATTTCAGCAGGAGCTTCAGAAAGCTCTGCGGGGAATGTAATTTAAATTTGCGCAACGGGGGCGGGGGAAAATATGCAGGAATTACAGGAGCAACGACGACCGAGTTCCATAAAAAGACGTCGCCTGAAAAAACTTAGTATAATATTTGCTGGCTCAGTGGCAATGCTGCTGATACTGTATTTTATCCTGACCAGTTCAGTAGTGCTTAAATCTATTGTCTTGCCTATGGCGGGGAAACAACTGGGAGCTCCGGTTCATGCTCAGGATATAAATTTCTCATTATTTTCATCAACGCTGGAAATAAAATATCTAACGGTGGGCGACAGTGCCGCACCACTGCTGAGCAGTCGCCGGGCATATGTGAAATGCGCTTTTTTGTCATTGCCCGGTTCCATCATCATCGATACGCTGGAACTGGACAACACCAGCGTGAAGCTGCATCGTTCCGCCGACGGCAAATGGAATCTACCTCTGTTGAACATAAGCAAGGAGTCAGACGTCCCGGCGGCAAAAACACCAGCACCTGCCGATGCTGAAACGAAACCAGTCAGTGCAAAGCCGTCCCCGCCTCCGCATATAGAAATCAAAAAACTTGTGATCAGCAAGTTGTCTGTGGGTATTCAGGATCAGCTTGGAGGCAAAACGGAAAATTTTCAACTTGACGATTTCAATCTGAACATAAGTAATATAGTTCCATCCGGCAATGCTAAAGTGGAGTTTGACGGCAAGCTTGAGCTCAAGCAAGGCGATTTGCTTTTAGAAGATGGGCAGTTCGCGGGAACCGGTTTGATTGATTTAAGCAAGGAACTGATGCCGGAACTGTTTAAGCTTAAACAATCACTGACTATCAGCCGGGGGTATGCTCTGGGACAGGCTCTTGATCGGACACGACTGGATAATGTGGTGGAATTTACTTTTGACGGCAACAACTTCAATATCCGCGAAATATCTCTCAATGAATACAAGGCGGACAAGCTGTCGGCGCAAATGGACTTTGACGCCAGCGGAACCGTGGAACCTTTGGATATAAAATTCCAGCTCAATGCCCCTCTTATCCCCGAGGCGTTTCTGGACATGGTGGAATTTCTCTCCGGCGCCAGCGGGCTGGGCTATGCGCAACTCGATATTGCCGGACGGCTGGGGTGGTCAAACCAGACGCTTTCCGCCGTCGCCAGCGTGGATTTGAAACATCACGAGGCTGGCAAAGAGGAAGTGCTTATCCCGGAATTTCAGTTCAGTCTCAATGAAGATGTCAAACTGGACATGAAAAATAAGACAATGTCCATCAAAGCACTCAAAGCGGAGTTGAGTGAGGAAGAATCGCGCGGGATAAAATTGAGTCTGTCCAAACCGTTTTCCTATAACTGGTCGGAGCCGGATAAAGCGCCGGATGTGTATCCCTCTATTAATTTGACCTTGAATCAGTTGCGCCTTGTCTACCTTAATCTGCTCCGCCGCCGCAGTGGTATAAGCTTCAACTCAGGCATGATTTCCGGCACGGCAAATACTGTGTTCAATGCGCAGAATAATAGCATCACGTTGAAAAACATGTTCGCTGGACGCGACATCAATTTCGGCGCTCCTGGTTACAAAACCGGAGGTTTGAGTTTTGACCAATCCGCGATGGTAAAAATACAGAACATGAAAACGCTGGAAGTCAGTCCGTTGTTTTTTTCACTGAAGCAAAATGATGCGGTTCTGGCGGAATTACGGTTGAACTCAGTAATGGATATGAAAAGTCAGGTGGCGTCGTTTGATCTGATTCTTTCCCAGGTATGCGGCAGTGTTTTTGATATGCTGCCGCAGGTGGTTAAGGATCTGGACATACTTAAGAACATGTTTAAAAATCTTTCACCTTTTACTCTGGATGTGAAGAGTTCCGGCAGTATGGCGTTGAAGCAGGGAGCTCTGATTTTAAAACAGGTCGATGTTAGTTTGAACCGTCCTGAACAAGGTTCGCTTAAAGTAGATTTTCTCAAACCATGGGAACTGGATTTGTCCGGCGCCGGAACTGTGCTGAAGCAGCCGATGAACGCTCAGGTGAACCTCGATAACATGGATGTGCGTTTTGTGAACAGTTTTCTACCGCCTTCGCAAGTATTCCGCGCTGGCAGGGTTACTACCCGTTTAAATACGTCGCTGGATATCATGAAAGCCGTACTGAAGACCACAGGTACCATTTCCATAGATTCATTGACCATGACCAGCGGTGCAATCGCTTTGAATAACATTTCGCTTGCCGCCGATACCGATATAACCATGAAAGACTGGATGGAGCTTGACCTCAAGCGCTTCAAGTCGCTTCTTGGTTCCGGTTCGGCACGGGCGGCGGAGTTGGACTGTTCCGGTCGTTTCGACTTTAACAACGGTACCATCAGATTGCAAAGCAAGCTCGGTTTTCTTGATGAAAACGCAGTAAAGATATTCATGCCTGATTTTCCAATCCGTTTCAAGACCGCCGGCGCCGTAACTTTTGTGATGAACCCCGGCTACAGCGTGCCGCTGATAAAATGCGATCTTAACACGACAGACGTCATCACCCCGGAAATCAATGCCCCGCTTCAGGGAAAACTTAATATCGACATATGTCCGCAAGAACATAAATTACAGATTAACGCCATTGAATGCGGCATTATGCAGCAGGACAGCCTCGTAGCTCATCTTCTGGCGCGGGGAGAAGTGGCGATACCACTCAAAAGCGGCAAAACCATATTGACCCTGAACTCCAAAGCCATGGATCTCAAACTCCTGGAAGAATTGCTGAAATCAAGCCCTTCTTCAGCCGACAAAGCTCCGAAGATAGCGAGCTCACCCAGTCCGGCAGGTACATCGCCAAATCCGCCGCGAGAATCTTCCACCTCCGAGCCGGGTGCAATTGACGTCAAAGCCGATATTGAGCTTAAACTTGATTTGAAAAAGATATCCTATGGACCGGATATAACTATGAGCTGCACGGATTCAACCATAATATTGCGCCGTAACTTTTTCAGTGCTGATCCGCTTAAACTGACCATTAACGGTACTCCCGTAAATATTTCATTGCAAATGGATCCGGGTCAGCCGGACGGCTATCCTTTTGAGCTTGCCGCCAATTTCAAGGCAATGCATGTCGGTCCGATATTCCGCACCCTTGCGTCGGACACGAGTATAAACGCCAGTGGTAAAGTTGATGATTTTGACCTGAAGCTTAAGGGTAAAGGCTTTACTATGCCCAACCTTGAAAAAAATCTTAACGGACGCCTCAAGCTCAACGCTTCCGCTATGTCTTTCCCTGATAGTTTGAAAAGCTTTAAGCCTGTACGCGTCATTCTTATACCGGTGGAAGCTATGGCACAAATACTTACACATTTGCCGCAGATGGGCAGAGATGCCAGAAGATCCTTTGAGGCGGCGCGTGACGTATATACTAACGTCAATAATCTGTACCTGGAGAAAGGAGAAGTTGATCTGCTCATAGCCAATGGCAGGACAAGTATAACAAAGTTTGATTTTCGTGGCGATTTCATTCGAGAAATGAACTTTTCCGGGTATGTATCAATAAATCCCGACGCGCCTATGCAACTGGTGTCCATGCTGGATATTTATTTTGTAAAGGTGCCGTTGAACATACATGGCACGTTGAATGAACCCGAACCGGACACCGGAAGAATGATTGCCAGTTTCATCTCCAGCAATATTATGAATATAGTAAATCCCAGTTCGGTCAAGAATATCATCAAAGACTCAGCGGAAGAAACCGGCAGTATTCTCAAGCAGGCGGGGCAGATTCTCCGTGAAGGCATAACAGGACCTCAGCCCAAACAAAAAGACCAGGAAACAACTCAGGACAAGCAGAAAAGAAATACCGATCTAATCCGGGATATCCTTAATTTCTAAATCAATTCCACCGGACGAATGAAATATAAATATCATATTCTATTGACTACTTAACGATATGGGGTTATTTTAATGCGTCGGGCGGTATGAAACTCGTACTGCGCAAAAACATATATCAGCAACAACCAGGTTACCTATGGCTATGAAACATAAGATTTTGCTCATCGCCGCCACGGTTCTTGTCAGCATCGTTGCCGCTTCGGCTGTATGCATAATGTTTCACCGGGAAAACATTCACAATTTGAAAGAACGCATGGCGGCAACGGCCCGCGACGCCGCTATTGAACTACATTATAACCGTATGCCGCATCATGAAATAACTAAAAACCTCCAGGAAAATGGTTGTACTTTTCTGGTCATTGCCCGCTTGAGCAACAATCAGTACGAACCGATACCCGGCGCGGAGTTACCTGAAAAGAACAGCTTTGACATTAACGATGAGACTAATATAAGTTTTTCCCGAGGTGAGATCCTGGCTGAGTTCTCTACGCCTGAAACTATAAATAAAAACCTGCTGGGGATTATTGTCCCGCTCAGGAAATTTAAAGGAGACCGGGCTTTCGGCTTTATAGGAGCTCCACGCCTGCAACCTGACTATCTGAAATATTTGCATGTGTTTGCACTCTGCCTGCTGCCTGCACTGTTGACGTTGATATGTTTCCTCCTGTTCCGTCCGTGTGCCGCGAAGTGCAAAATCACTGCGGAGCCAGGACATCCGCAAGTCAATTCCGATCAATTACTGCAACTTGGACGACTGTCGGCTCTGCGTCAGGTTACTTCAGGGATAATCCACGAGCTTAACCAGCCGTTGTGTGTTATAAAAGGTTATTTGGGCTTGATGCAATTGATGTGGACGCCGGATGAAGATGATGAAGAAGATGAAGACGACAAGCCTTCGCCGGAAGAGCAGGAGAAAAAACGACTGGAAAACATGGAGTCATGTTTGAAATATATTGATCTGTGCCTGACCAATGTGGACAGAGCCGGGCATATTCTGGATCATATAAGAAAATTCGTCAGAGATAACTCAAATGACAAATCATCGGTGGATCCGTTGAAAGCGATTAAAAACGTGATGGATTTCTTCGGTGAGCAGTTCAGCAAACGTAACATCAAATTAAAATTAAAACTTCCTGAGAAAATATCTTCGGTGATGATATGTCCGGCAATGTTGGAGCAGGCGCTAGTTAATCTGCTGGCGAATGCGCGCGATTCATTTGCCGGAGAATCCTATAAAGGCTATGAGTCCGGCGGCAAAAGTGTGGTCTTCAGCCTGGAGGAAGTAAATGATAAAGTAGTGTTCTCTATAGAGGACAATGGCGCTGGCATGGATGCTGAAGTCCTTAAACGGTGCACCATTCCGTTTTTCTCAACCAATCAGGATAATTGTGGCGTGGGGTTGCCGATGACGGAACTGATAGTCAAAGAATCCGGCGGTGAGCTAAAGATCAACAGCATTAAGGGACGAGGTACCAGCATCAGCATGGCGCTCCCGGCTAAAACGATTGAAAGTGAACATAAAAATGGCACTGCTTGAAGTTAAAAATCTGAAAACCTGGTATCCGGTGCGCGGGGGTATGTTTCGAGCTCCGCGTTATGTTAAAGCGGTTGATGACGTATCTTTTGAAATGTCCGGTGGTGAGACCTTGGGGCTGGTCGGCGAGAGCGGTTGCGGTAAAAGCACCCTCGGCCGTACACTGGTAAGGCTGGAAAATCCCATGAGCGGCAGTTTTCGCATTGACGAACAGGACATCAGTACGCTAAAAGGACGGTCATTGCGCAGGGAACGGCGTAATTTTCAGATGATATTTCAGGATCCTTACGGCTCGCTGAATCCGCGTATGACAATATATACCACGCTTAATGAGGTGTTATCCTTGCATACCCGGCTTACGCGTCGTGAAAAAGAGGCGAGGATTATGGAGCTGCTGGAAATGGTAGGCTTGTCTCGCATGCACGCGCAGCGTTATCCGCATCAGTTCAGCGGTGGACAACGGCAGCGTATCGGTATCGCCCGTGCTCTGGCGGTCAATCCCAAGCTTATAATAGCCGATGAGCCGGTGTCAGCTTTGGATGTAAGCGTTCAAGCGCAGATCATTAATCTGCTCGAAGATATTCAGAAAAGAACCGGAGTGGCGTATTTGTTTATAGCTCATGACCTGGCGGTGGTGGAGCATATCAGCCATAGAATCATGGTGATGTATCTGGGGAAAATAGTGGAATCGGGTTTGAGTGTTGAAGTTTGCGGCTCTCCGGCGCATCCCTATACCCGGGCGCTGTTGTCGGCGGTACCGATGATCGACCGGAAAACCGGCGTCAAACGTATAATTCTGCCCGGAGACGTACCTTCGCCGCTTGATCCCCCCGCGGGCTGTCCTTTTCATCCGCGTTGTCCGCTGGCGCAGGAAAAATGCGGACGCGAAGTGCCGCCCTTGCAGGAAGTGGAGTCCGGCTCCTTCCGCCGGAGCGCATGTTTCTTTCCTGAAAGGGTAAAGGAAATGCTTTAAGGCCGGGGAATGATGTCGTAAAGCGCGCCATGACGGATGATTCTCATGGAAAAATACTTGAGAATCACAGGAATATCCTTGCGCATGAGTGTGTTTACAGAGTATTGTAAGCCGGGAAGACACAAGTGGTATACTTGTTGCGAAATGATTATGGGAAAAAATAAATCAGAAAGAGTACTTCTATGAAAAAATTTACAGGATGCGTAGTGGTCGTGCTGGCTTTATGTGCAGCAGTTACGATGCTGAAAGCGGCGGACACAACTCCGGCTAAGCCGGATATGGTTCAAAACACCGTAGGCACGACCGGCGGGGATACCCAAGCCGTAACTGGCGAAAGCTTTATGGGACCGGGTTATGCGGGCAAAGATAAAATAAATGCTCAGAAGCGGATGATTGGTCCCGGCGTCAGTCCAGGAGCGGGTGAATCCGCAATCGGTTTGGATGTGGCTCAATGGCGGGTCTGGGCGGTGATGCTGATAATATTGCTGATGCTTGCCGGAATGTTTTATGTATTAAAAAAGTTCGGCAAGGGCATACTGCCAAGCAGCAGCGCGCAGATAATCACGGTCAAATCCAAGATCCAGTTGGACGCGCGCAATTCGGTGTCGGTGCTGCGTATCTATGACGAGGAATATGTTATCGGGGCGGGGAGTAACGGCGTGAATCTGCTTGCCAAGCTGTTGCCGATTGATGGCGTGGAATCCGAACTCGAAGACTATATCCCGCCTGAAGGCGAGATCGATAAAAGTAAAGTTACCGCCGAATTCGAAAAAGAATTCGGAAAACTTATCGAATCAGAAATACAAAGTGAAGATATAAAGTAGAGGGACGTCCACTGATGAGAAGATACAACGCGATATTGCTGTTGCTCGCGGTTTCGGCGGCGGGTTTGTTGCTGACGCCGGAAGCAATGGCTCAGGCGGCGGGAAATTCACCTCAGGATGTCTCTTTGAACTTGAGCTTGCAAGGGGGAGGGGACTTTACCAAAGCAATAAACATTTTGTTGCTTATGACCGCGTTGAGTCTGGCGCCGGCGGCGATAATGATGATGACTTCGTTTACCCGTATCGTCATTGTGCTGTCTTTTCTCAAACAGGCGATGGCTACGACCAATATTCCTTCCGCCAGAATGGTTTCGGCGCTGGCGTTGTTTCTGACCATTTTTATTATGCAACCGGTATGGTCGGAAATATACACACAGGCGATAGAACCGTATTCGAAACAGGCGATAACCCAGAAAGAAGCTATGACACGTGCGACTACGCCACTGAAACAGTTCATGCTGCGGCAGACCCGCGAGGCGAGTATAGTGCTGTTCATGGAACTGGCGGGAATGGAGCCGGTGGATTCTCCTGAAAAATTGCCTATGAGCGTGATTATTCCGGCGTTTATGCTAAGTGAACTCAAGACGGCGTTTCAGATCGGATTTCTGATCTATCTGCCGTTTCTGATGGTGGATGTGGTGGTGGCTACGACTCTTATGTCCATGGGAATGATGATGTTGCCGCCGATGCTCATATCCATGCCGTTCAAATTATTGTTGTTTATTATTGTTGACGGTTGGACGCTGATGGTCAGGTCGCTGGTGGCGAGTTTTGTGTAAACAGGAGGAACCCGGGTAATGTCGGAAGAACTAATTATTGAGATAATGCAGCTTACTTTGATTACGGTTATGAAGCTTTCCGCGCCGATAATCATAACTATCCTGGTCATCGGTATCGTATCGCAGGTTATTCAGGCGGTAACCCAGCTCAAAGACCAGTCGTTCAGTTTTGTTCCTAAAGTATTCATCACCGGCATAGTGTTTACGCTGGCGATTCCGTGGTATATTCAAAATGCTCAGCAGTATACCGAGACGATATTTCAACTGATAACCCGGGCGACGCAGTGAATCTGGACTTTGACATAGCGGTCAACGCGGTCAAGTGGATGGCAATCCTGTGCCGTGTAGGAGCCTTTATTTTCAGCATGCCGCTGTTCGAGGGGCGGCAGGTGCCGGGACAATACAAGATGTTGTTTATTTCGGCACTGTGTTTTCTGCTGCTGCCTTTTGTGCCGTCTGAATACTTCAGCGGGGGATTCCTTCAAAATCTGAATATACTTACGCTGTCATTGTTTATTCTTTCCGAAGTGATAATAGGTCTTATCGTATCTTTGGTTTTTCAGATAATACTGGAAGTGTTCCGTACCGGAGGATTTATGATCGACCGCGGCATAGGTTTGATGATGGCGCAGCAGGTAGATCCGACCAGTCAGGATCAGGGTACCTTGTTTTCCAACTTTCTGATACAGTTATTTATCGTTTGTTTCCTGATATTCGACGGGCATCATACCATATTGCGTATCGCTGCGGCGTCCTTCAAAACTTTGCCGCCCGGAAGCTTTTTCATCAACCGCACTTTCGTCAGCGAAATAATTTCATTCAGCGGTACCTTCCTGATAGTCGGCACTCAGATTGCCATACCGGTGATGACGGTGAACTTATTGCTTAATATCGCCATGGGACTGCTGGCGCGGGTGGGTGAGGATTTTCCGGTGATGATGCTGTCGTTTCCAATCCGTTTCGCGCTGGGATTTATCATTATGCTGGCATTGACGCCGATATTTGTATGGGTGTGCAATAATATGAACCGATTGCTCACGGAATACCTTGCCGGAATCTCCGGGCTGTTGTAGGAGCAAGTCAATCATGGCAAACAAAGACCCCAGTAAAACCGAAGCACCGACTAAAAAACGGATAGACAAAGCCCGTGAGGAAGGCAACGTGATGACTTCCCCCGATATAATGTCCATGCTCATGATCTGTGCCGGGTGTATGTTGATGCTGGTGCTGGGACCGGATATAAGGGATGGTTTCGGTGAGATATTCTCCAGGATATTTAAGATCGACTGTCGGGAAGACTGGACTAACGCCGATTTGTCTTCAGGCGGTACCTTTTCGATAGTCTTTATCGGCAAAGTAATGGCGCCGACGCTGATTATTATATGCATCCTGGCAATGTTTTTTATGCGTTTTCAGGTGGGTAAGTATTTTTCCATAAAGACTTTAAAATGGAAGTTCGATTTTGCCAATCCCAAGAAGGGATTGATGAGCCTGGCACCCAATAAGCAGAACTTTGTCAAACTGGGGTTGACGCTGGCGAAAGTCATTCTTATCGGCGGGCTGGTCTATGCTTCGATGTCCAGTCAGATGGACGCTTTGCGTCAGCTCCCCACTATACCCTTACAGGAAGCCATAAGCTGGATGGTCTGGGAGTCATTCTTTTTGACGCTGAAAATAATGGTGCTGTTCATTTTTATCGCCGTAGCTGATTATATATTCAAGCGTAAAAAGTATTTTGACGACCTGAAGATGAGCAAACAGGAAGTCAAAGACGAGCGCAAGAATGCCGAGGGCGATATGATGATGAAGGGTAAAATACGTCAGCGTATGCGTGAGCTGATGCGCAGTCAGGTAATGCGTAACGTGCCCGATGCCGATGTGATTCTCACCAACCCAACCCATGTGGCGGTGGCGATAAAATATGAGATCGGCGGTTTCGCACCGATGGTGGTGGCGAAGGGCTTGCGTAAACGGGCGGAACGTATCAAGCTTATTGCTCGTCAATACAAGATTCCGATTGTCGAGTCACCGCCGCTGGCGCGCAGTCTGTACCGCAACACCAAGGTCAATAATTACATACAAGTTGAGTTCTATACTCCCGTGGCGGCGATATTGGCACAGTTGCACCGTTCAGGTAAACGCAAATTCCGTCATTACAAGAAACCTAAAACTTAGGGATTCTCAATACAGTATACTCCGCTTTTGAGAACAAATACGCAAGTTTGCGCGAACATATTCGGCCACACTCGAGCGAGCCATTCAGCGTCCTGCCCCAACGGCGTTTCATGCTGAATTTTCAAACCTAACCGGGCGCACAGATCCCGGAAATCAAGAATCGTCGCCAGATGAATGTTTTCGGTGTTGAACCAGGTGCTTGGCAAGGTTTCAGTAACCGGCATCCTGCCTCGGAGCAGTAATTGAATCCGGGCTTTGTAAAAAGCGAAATTAATAAAACTTATGACGATCATATTTCCGACACGGCTCATTTCGCGCAGTAATAAATCGGGACGTTTCACTGTTTGAAGCGTATGGCTTAAAATGACATAGTCGAAAGAATTATCTTTGAAAGGCAGTTTGTCGTTCAAATCAGCGTGAATCACCGGAACACCGTTGGCTATACATTCGATGATCTTGTTCTGATCGCCCTCCACGCCCAGTCCTTTTATGTTTTTTTCCAGCGCAAGTATTTTCAACAGACTGCCATCGCCACAGCCCAGATCAAGCATTCTGGCGCCATCGGGAATCTGATCTGCAATCACCGCGAAATCTTTACGCTGTTCAGTTATATTCTGTCTTAACATTTCCATTATTGTCCATTCCCTCCCGCTTGAAGATTGCGGAGAAAATCTCCGGTCATTCTGCTCAGAGCGTCCACTTCCAGCAGAAAGGCATCATGTCCGTAACTGGATTCGAGAGTGCAGGACGTAACATTTATGCCATTTTCCACCAAAGCTTTGACTATGTGTTCCGACTGATAAGGAGGAAACAGCCAATCGCTGGAAAAGGAAATCACCATAAAATCAGATTTCATATGGCGAAAAGTGCCGGATAACGACCCGTGTTCATCCGAAAGGTCAAAATAATCAATGGCGCGGGTGATGTAAAGATAGCTGTTGGCGTCAAAACGATCAACAAAGCGCGCGCCCTGATACTGTAAATAACTTTCCACCGCGAAATCGTAGTCGAAGTCAAAAGAATACTTATCGGACTTCTGAAGACTGCGTCCGAATTTGTTCAGCATTGATTCATCACTTAAATAGGTGATATGCGCCAGCATCCTGGCGGTGGACAGACCCTGGCGCGGGACGTTGGCGCCGTAATCGCCATTGTTCCAGTTAGGATCGTTTTTAATCGCTTCTCGTCCCACCCAGTTGAAAGCAATGCTCTGAGGCGATATTTTAGAAGAAGTAGCAATGGCGATGACTCCTTTGACCGCGTCCGGATAGCTCACCGCCCATTGCAACGCCTGCATTCCACCCATTGAGCCGCCGGCGACCGCCAGCCACTGGTCTATTTTCAGATGTCGCATCAGGCGATATTGCGCACGTACCATGTCCGCTATAGTTATGACCGGAAAATCCATGCCGTAAGCCTTGCCCGTAGCCGGATTTATGGATCCGGGACCGGTCGAACCGGAACAGCCGCCGATGACGTTGCTGCATACTATAAAATAACGGTTGGTATCAAACGCCTTGCCGGGGCCGACCATTTCATCCCACCAGCCCGGTTTCTTGTCGTCAGCGGAATAATATCCCGCGGCGTGCGCGTCTCCGGACAGGGCATGAAGCAACAGTACGGCATTACTCGCATTATCGTCAAGTTTACCATAGGTCTCATAACGTATATTAACCGAACCTAATTTGCGTCCGCAGTCCAGCGGCAGATAATCGTCTTCGGTCAGTCCGAAAACAAAATCACACGCTTCAACTATCCCCACACTATCTGATTTTTCCGTCATTATCCTGTATCTTTTGTTTGATATCATGAATTTTATTCAATATAATGTATAAAAATGTACAGCCTTACAAATAATTTTCAATATGCGGTTGTCATTAATCAGAAATAAATTATATTAAGAGCAGTTAGGTTTTCAGCCAGGATAGCACAAGTTGGTTTCTGACGGAACACACCATTAATGATAATTAACAATGTAGAAAACATACGATGACACAGAGCAGCAATGTAAATATAGAAAGTATCACTCCGCTGAGCACCCCAGGCGAGATCAAGGAATTGTATCCCGCCAGCGAAGAACTCATGCAACAGGTGGTCGATCACCGTAACCAGATAAAAAGAATTCTTGACCGTCAGGAAAAGAAACTTATGATCATAACCGGGCCATGTTCGATTCATAGCGAAAAATCGGCGTTGGAATATGGACGCAGGTTGCTGGCGTTGCAAAAGAAAGTCGGCGATAAAATATTTCTGATCATGAGAGCGTATTTTGAAAAGCCGCGCACCACTGTGGGGTGGAAAGGCATGATGTACGATCCTGATCTGAATAACTCTTACAACATAGAAAAAGGACTCCGGGAAGCCAGGAAGATATTCCGTGAACTGGTGATGATGGGACTGCCCACCGCCACAGAGATCCTGGAACCGATCATTCCGCAATACATCGCCGATCTGGTGTCATGGACGGCAATCGGAGCACGCACTACTGAATCCCAGACTCACCGCCAGCTCACCAGCGGACTGTCCATGCCTATCGGGTTCAAGAATGCCACCGACGGCAATGTTCACGTAGCGGTGAACGCCATTACGTCATCCGCGTCGAAACACGCGTTTATAGGTATCACGGATCTTGGCAAGATCAGCATATTTAAATCAAAAGGCAATAAATACGGGCACGTCGTTCTTCGCGGTGGCAATACCATGACCAATTACAGTTCGGAATGCATCGCCTTCACCCGTATAATAATGGAAAAGGCAGGGATAACTCCGAATATAATAGTGGATTGCAGTCACGCCAACTCAAGTAAGGAGCCGCGTAAGCAGCTGGATGTCATGCAGGATGTGATTACTCAGATCAGCAACGGGGAAGATTGTATCGTCGGCACAATGATAGAAAGCCATATTAAAGAGGGTAGTCAGTCGATCAACTCCAAACCGGTTGATCCGGAAATATCTATTACTGACGCTTGTATAGGATGGGAAGACACTGAGGCGTGTATTCTTGAAGCCCATGAACGTCTGAGCAAGCTCAAATAATTAAATTAAATCCGTCATTTTCATGACGGATTTTCTAATTTTATTATTCGACGATGATGCGTCTGGAATTTTCGGATAGATGTTCGATATATATATGTCTGGTTGAGGTCGGCAACAGTTCTTTTATACGTAAAGGCCATTCCAGCAGTATATACGCGTTTGAATCCTCCAGATACTCTTCGACTCCGAATGCCAAAGCCGAACGGTAGTCGTCAATCCGGTATAGATCCATATGGTAAAACCATTTATCCTGCGGCAGTTTATATTCCTGAATAATAGTGTAAGTAGGGCTTGACACCGGTTCGGTAATACCTAATCCGCGCGCGAAACCGCGCGCGAACACGGTCTTGCCGGCTCCGAGATCACCATGTAATGCCAAAACTGTTCCGCCGCCGAGTTCCATGGAAAGGCGGGCGGCGAAGTCCGCGGTTTCCTGCTCATTATGTGTTTCTACTGTCTGTTTATTCACTTAAATGCTTAAATCCTGTTTTTGATTTCTCCGATAAATTAACGCCATTTTGGTCAAAAACAAGTCCGGAATGCGCAGATGTTATTTTCCCGATACAGTTCAGGGAGGCTTCAAAGCTCCAGCAGGAGTATAATTCAGGCACCAGTTCTTCATTGACGGTGAACACCAGTTCGTAGTCTTCACCATCGGAAAGAGCATCTGCCGTCGAAGCACCATCCCGTAGCGGTATTGTTGCCGTATTCAGTTCTACTCCCACTCCCGAAGCACGGGCGATACGCTGAAGATCCAGCACTAAGCCATCGCTGACATCCATCATACAACGCGTAAATTCTCCGGCGAGAAATAAGCCCTCCCTGAGTCTGGGTTCAAAGTCAAGGTGATGTTGAGAACTGAATGAATTGCCAAAGCATCCGGTAGTCATTATCAACTGTCCCGGTTTTGCGTTGCGTCGCAGGCATAATTTATGTTCTTCTACGGAGCCGATGATGGATAGCGACGCGACCATGCTGTCAGGAGGGCATTCGGGGCATATGGAGGAAACGTCCCCGCCTGAAATTGATACGCCATAGCGTTCTGCCGCGCCTTGCAGCGCATCGAAAAACTCCATAAACCATTGTCCATCGCTGATATTCCCGGCAAGAGTGAGCAGCGCGCAAAAAGGCTCCCCGCCCATGGCGGCGATATCACTGAGATTGCGTTTAAGCAGTTTTTTCGCTATCTTCGACGGCGGCGTATCCGGTGTATAATGTATGCCGGACACCACCTGATCGGCGGCGAGCAATTGTAAAACACCACCTACTTTCACTACTGCGCAGTCATCGCCCGGGCCTATGAGTGTATCCGGGTTTTGTCGCAATCGCGGAGTGATGTATTCGATCAATTCAAGTTCATTCATCGCCGGAGCTCCATATCAGGGACAGCGTGGAATATATTAACTGATCTGATATTCTTCAAGTTTTTTATAAAGTGTGGTACGGTGCAGCCCCAGAATTGAAGCAGCTTTGTTTTTGTTTCCGCCGGCATCGGTCATAGCCGCCTGAATAACTATTTTCTCGGCATCCGCCAGTGGCATCGCCGGAATAGATATTTCGCCATCGGCTCCGGTGTTGACTCGCGAGACGGAAAGCGCCGACGGAGCTCCAGGAAAAAGTATCGCCGGATTGTCAATGACTTCACCGTTGCTGAGAATGCAACTGCGTTCAATAACATTTCTGAATTCACGCACATTACCCGGCCAGTCGTAGTCACACAGGACTTTAAACACTTCGTCGCTTACGCCCCGGATGTTTTTGCCGAACTTGCGGGCAAAGAATTTTATAAAATGATCCGCCAGCGGTTTGATGTCTTCCGGTCTTTCGCGTAAGGGGGGCAGCTTTACCGGGATGACGTTCAGGCGGTAATACAGATCGCTGCGGAACTGATTATCCTGCACATGTTTTTCCAGATCCTGATTGGTGGCGGCGATTATGGTTACATCCACCTTTATATCTTCGGTACCGCCGATGCGGCGGAAGGTCTGTTCTTCCATTACTTTCAGGAGTTTAGCTTGAAGTTTTACGTCCATATCCCCGATCTCGTCAAGGAACAGCGTACCGCCGTCGGCCATCTCAAACAGACCTATCTTGTCCTCTTTTGCATCGGTGAAGGCGCCTTTTTTGTGTCCGAAAAGTTCACTTTCAATAAGGTTTTCAGGCAGAGCAGAGCAGTTGATTTCGACGAATGGCTTGTCCCCGCGTTTGCCAATCTTGTGCAAGCGTCTTGCCAGCAAACCCTTGCCTGTACCGCTCTCTCCGGTTATCAGCACGCATGAGTAATCCGACTGCGCCACGACTTTCAGCATATCATACGCCTGAGTCATCGCCGACGAAGTAGCCACTACTTCCGTCAATTGGGAATAATTGCATTCGCCGCTGGAAAGCTTACTGAGCACATCCACCTTTTTTACCATATTGGAATGATTCAGCCCATGGTCAATGGTCTTTATCAGCACAGCTTCTTCTACCGGTTTGGTGAGAAAATCAAACGCGCCAGCGCGCAGGCACTCCACCGCTGTAGGGATGTCCCCGTGCGCGGTCATTATCACCACTACCAGTTCAGGGTAGGCTTTGCGCCATTTTTCCAGCAGTTTCTGTCCGGAGGTGTCCGGCAGCATCATATCCAGCAACACCATGGCGCAGGAATTATTTTTGAGAAATTTCTCAGCGTCTTTGCCGTTTTCGACGGCATGCACGTTATAGCCTTTATCGCCAAGCATATCCTGGACGGCCGTGCTGACCAGGAGGTTGTCTTCAACTAAGAGTATTGTACTGCTGTTACCCATTGATTATCTCCGCTTCAGGGATTATAAATTCTATTTGTGTATTGTTATTGTCGGTATTAAAACGCAACTGCGTGCCTGTTTCCCCGGCAATACGAAAAGCTATCGCCAGACCGAGACCGTCATGACGGCTTTTTTCGGTGTTGAAAGGCACCGGCGGATCAAGCGGGATGTTTTCCGGCATGGGGGCGCCGTCATTGACTATGCCAAAGCAAAGTCCGCCATCGGGTTTCAAGCTCCAGGAGAGGCACACGTTGCCATTTTCTCCGGCGGCGTCCCCGGCATTCTGCAGAAGTTCTGTCAACGCCAGTTGAATGAGGGAGCCATTGCGGACCGACACATTCAGTTCCGCCCCCTTTATTTCGAAATTACAGAAAGGATAATTTTTCAGAAAATCCATTCTCATGTCGGTAATCATCATAAACAAGCTTTTAACTTCCGGCGAGGGCAGGCGGTCGAACAACAAATCCATACGGTCAGTGAAGTCACGCAGGCTATCCAGCTCTGCGGCGACGATATCGCAACGGCTGCCAATCTGCGGATTACTCTGCATGGTGGAGGCTGCAATTCGTTCAATGGTCATTTTAACCCCGGCGCACAGATTGCGCAAGCGGTGCCTTAGCACCCGGTTCATTATATAATGATCCATGTTTTCACAAGGATAACTGGATTTTTTTTCTACCGGCATTCTTGTCCTTCCCCTGGGATGTTGTCCTACAATTATAAATATAGTTGCAAAAAGCGTTTCAGTCTAATAGATCAGCTCTTTTTTTCATCGTTTTTCGGTTCTTTATAAGTTATGATCTGATCCATCTCTACAATATGCAGCGCTACTTCTTTGCGCAATCTGCGATTATCAGTGGTAAGTGTCTCCAGTTTCAGTTTTGCCTCCTCGAGTTCGCGGGCAGTTTGCCCGGTGCTGGCGCTGAAAGCCACTGACAACAGACGGTAAAGTTCTTTAAGCAATATCTTCCAGCACATCCCCACTAAAGCGGCGGCGACATAAATGAGTGAGATTATCAGGAATTTATAATGATTTCCTTCCGGCAGTACAGGCACTATAAGCTTGGTGCCGCCGAGTATGGTAAGTTGAGTGTCGATAACCTTGGAACGGTTGGCGTCGTAAAGGTATTTCCAGTAAGATTCATTGCCGTAAATATCGGCATTGGCGCTGATCTCACGGAGTGTGGATTCACGCGGTACAGTATACTCCTTCACCTTGTAAGGACGTCCTTTTGACACCGGCACAAGTAATCTGGTTCCCGCCGGTATAATATCTCCGGGGGATTTAGGTAACTCCCGGTTGGCGCTCAGCAGTGTCAACCAGTAGTCTTCGTTGCCGTAAACTTCTTCTTCGGCGCTTATTTGCTGAATAGTCATCGGCTCTTTTACAATATAGTCCCTGGTATTGAGAAACATGGGATTGCGACTGACGTCGGAAACTTCGCTGAACTCACTCAGCGCCTCACGGAAAACCGGATATTGTTCGAAAAAGTTGCTGTAATGAATAAATCCGGAGTAGCATAAGGCGCAAAATAAAATACCCACGCCCACCAGTAACGGTGACATGGTAATAGACATAAGCACATACACCAGGCTCATACCCGAGGTTGCCTCAATTGAGCCGCCCAGAGAGTAGTAAGTCAATGGCACTACAAAAATCAGCAGCAGCACCATTGAAATACCAATCACCTCTCGGGTGCGCTGCATGTGTAAGCACAAACTGTTGATGCAACTGAATGCGAACAGCAGAGTATACAAGGTCATGAATATCCAGCCGGAACTGCGAATGCCGTCTCCTGCGAGATTGATAACCAGTGTAATGCAGATAACGGCAAAAAATAATAACTGGCATAACCAGTTCATAATGATCCAGTCAAACTTTTTCATTGAGCTCATATAAATTCAGATCCTGACCTAATTTAATTCCATAATAATAGCGAAAAACAGACAGAGAGTCATTTTCGCATATCTCATGCCACAAGCTCGAATCAATCTAACTCAATCATAACCGCTTCTTCGTCACAATGATCTTTCCTGGGGCATGAACTGCAATCACACCATATTTTAGGCGGAAAAAGCTCTTTGCTTACCGGACAAAACCCCAGCCTGATAAACAGTTTCGGGTGGTATGTCAGTGCAAAAATCCGACATGGTGCTTTTTCCGTCATACCGTCAACCAGATATTTGACTATTTGTGACGCCAGCCCTTTGCCGGAGAAGTCTCCGGCGACGGCAAGCGAGCGCACCTCGTAAAGCCTGCCGCCGAAATCCCGCAACGCGCAACACGCTATGATTTTTCCGGCGACTTCCGAGACCACGAAATTTTTAATATGGTAAAGGATATCCTCCGGACTTCTTGCCAGTAATTGCTGCTGAGCCGCATACACCGCTAACAGCTTATGTATGCCCGTTACATCGTCCTCCGTAGCACGACGGATGGCAATATCACAATCAGGACTCATTTGTCTGTTTATCCTTGATTTTTGCTTTCGGAAAACATTCCGATATTACGGTATTTTTCATAGCGCTGAACTTTAAGTTCTTCCGCGTTAAGTTTTTTTAATTCGGCAAGCGTTTT
>JAFGXT010000002.1 GCA_016936495.1 Victivallales bacterium | reverse complement strand
AGCGTCCAGCGGCATAATCGGTTTATTCAATACTCATTCCGACCTGATACACAAGCTTGATTATCTGCATTCCAACACCGTGCCATCCTACGCTTTGACACTGGACAAGCACAGCCGCGTTATAAGCCTGACGCGTTCCATGCGCATGAGAAACCTTGACTGGCAAGCCATGTACGAGCTCACCTCCGGTCTGGCTGAAATGATATTTAACCTAAAATCACTATTATGAGTTGGATAACTGGAATGAATAAGAGGATTTGTTGGAGAACAGGCGCAAAATGTAATAATGTGTAGGTCTGACCCCGGTCTTTTGCCTTTATTGATTTTTTTTGACTGTAATTTTGTTTTACCTATTGACAAAGCAAGTATAAAGAATTAAAATATTGTTAAATGTTAACTATAACAATATGTGAAAAAATGAAGCGTCCAGTAAGTCTGAAAGATATAGCCAGCAGTACCGGAGTCAGCGCCATGACTGTATCGCGAGTGGTAAACGGCGATAAGCGGGTAAAAAAAACGACCCGGCTTCTGATCCTTGATGCAATCAGGCAAATGGGCTACAGCAAGGATGTTTTTGCCAGCATCAACGCGGAAAAGCGCAGAGGCATAAAGCAGCGCAAACATGTGTTGATAAATTTTCCAATGAACTATTTCCGGGAAAAAGAATTTTTCAATTTTTTCTCACTGATAAATCTAAAGATAATCAGTGAACTCCAGGCATCGAGAATAGATTATTCACTGATACATATAGACGGCGATGATATATCTGGCAATATAGATGAAATCACTCGAAGTGATGTGATGATTCACTGTGGAAGATGTTCTGGCGCAAGTCTTGACGCAATGAAAGAGCTGAATCGTAACGCGAAGCACATATGCATATGTTTTCAGGGGGAAAAAACCTTTTCGGTTCAACCTGATGATATTGCGGGAGGGCGTCTCGCGGCGGATCATTTTCATAAAAAAGGACATCGGCATATTATGTGTCTTACCCATGCCGACGACGAGTCGCTGGTCAGCCGGGCAATAGCCTTCGCGTCCGAATTAAAACGTCGTGATCCGTCCTCAAATACCGACATGTTATATTATCCTTCAGGAAGAAGAGACGATGAAACCGCGATGAAGGAATCTATGCTTGACAAGTATTTCTCCGTAAATAATCCTAGCGGTATATTCGTTCCAAACGGGTATGACACTATGATTGTATATAAATATCTGCGCAAAAAGAATATGCGCATTCCTGACGACATGAGCCTGCTGGGGTATGACGAACTTGAGTTTTATGATTACATCGAGACTCCATTGAGCAGAATCGCTTTTACGCCTGACGCCATCGGAAAGGCGGCAAGCGCAATGATAATTGATATTCTGGAGGAAAGATGTGGCGACGAATTGAAGACTATTATCCCGGTAAGTCTGACCGATAAAGGTTCGGTAAAGCATGTGAAAAGGATATATAAAAATACAGAAAAGATTTCTTGCGAGTATTCAGGCTCGAAGTGAATGACGGCATACGATAAATCAAATGGAAAAAATCCAGAGGCAGGAAAAACAAATGAAATATAAACTGCAACGCACTAAGGTCAAGAACGCCACAGGCGTTTCCCGCAACTATAACCGTTTACAATCTGATGGTTATGGCATTCGTTCGGCAATAAACTTCACAATGGTGGAACTTCTGATTGTGATGGCAATAATAGCGATATTGGCGTCGATGCTGCTGCCGACAATTCAACAGGCACGTATGAAAGGGTTTCTTGCCTCCTGTACGTCAAACATGCGGCAACTGAGCCTGGCTGTCGCTATGTACAGCAATGACCATGATGGCTGGCTGCCGAATTGCAACGGCGGTAACAGTAATTGGGTTGAGCGTATAGCGCTGGCTGGCGGGTCAGCTGCAGGATGGAATTACGGTTGGAAAAGCGGAGCCAGTCCGGCGACGAAAAAATTATTTTTATGTCCGGTCGGGAATAATGAAGCTTATTATGGAGTTAACTACAGCTACAACAAGCGGGTAGGCTATTACCATTCCAGCTATGGTTATCCTGCGGTGGCATATTGTGCGCCAAGGAGAATCGATCAGGTAAGGAGTCCCGGCAATAGATTACTGATTATTGATGGCAAGGACAAGACTTATTCCATCACCGCGATCGACTCAAATATATCCCAAGTGGATTTCCGGCATAGTTCCGGGACAAATATACTTTGGTTTGACGGTCATGTCTCAATGTGTAAATATTATGAAGTAAAATCTTTCAATAAAGAATGGAAACCTTGACGAGCAAGGTGAACAGGAGAAGAAAAATGAAGACAATCACACTATTGCCCCTGCTGTTTCTTGTAATATCGACATTCGCCGGGGAGAATCTTGTAGTCAATGGAAGTTTTGAGGATGGTCTCAATGCCTGGGACTCGCCCGCCTGGAAAAGCAATACTCTGACCCCGGAAATCGACACAACTATCATTCAGGGACCGGGTAACGCCTCATTACGCGTTGTCGGCAAAGATGATTCAGAATGCTGCTTCATTCAGAAAATAAATTCTCCGCTTCCCGGTGGAAAACTGGTACTTTCCGGGTGGATCCGGACGGAAGGTTTCAGGCGCGGCTGGTCGGCATATATCATAGTGGAATGTCTCAACAAAAATGGGAAAAAACGATATTTCTCCATAGTTACGCCCTGGGCCTTAAGCGATATAGAATGGACTTTGTTCCGGCGGGAATTTGAGCCGCCTCAGGACACGAAGGAAATAAGAATTATGCTCCGCAGTAAACCGGGACATTCCAGAACCCATAATACCGGCACGGTCTGGTTTGACAATATTTCTCTGACTTCCGGAGAAAATGTACATGAATAACGCAATGGGAATAATTATAAAGTCATTAATTATTATGCCGATGTTGTTCGTTTCGCTTATCTCGGGCGCGGCAGAAGAATCGCCCTTTAATCTGCTGAAAAATCCAGGATTTGAATCAGGGACGAATAATTGGGCTATTCCACAATGGAACCCGGGAGTTTCCCCCAAAGTCAATACCTCTGTAGCGGTTGAAGGCTCTAGTTCACTTGAATTTGAACTGAAGCAAGGAGATAAAATCAGCCTGATGCAAACCGTTCGCCCCGATAAAAAAACAAGGGAATTTCAAATATCCGCCTGCCTGAATACGGATAAGGCGAAAAACGTGAAGCTGGAAGTCATTGCCGAACTGATATATGTAAATAAAGGAAAGACGACAAAGAAGTATATTAAAGCCGTTCCGGACAATGCCAAAAATGCAACCGGCTGGCATAAACTGGAAAAACGTTTCACCACAGAACCGGGATTGTCCAAGATAAGAGTTTTGGTGGTTTCCCGTTCTGCTTCAAGTCGGGAATCGCGTGGAATTGTGTTTTTGGACTGCGTACAGCTGGAAGAAATACCAAAGGCAGGCAATACAGTGGAGCTGCGCACTTTCTCTCCCGGAGGGACAAAAGGAATATATTGCCGCAATCAAGACATAAAACTTAAACTTGCAGTAGTGAACACTTTCACTCAAGATAGAAATGCCGAACTGACAATTACCGTAGTTGACTATTATAATAATAAAATTCATCAGGAAAAGCAAAACCTGAACATTGCCGGACTCAGCGGAATGTTCAAAAAAATAAAGATTAAAGCTCCAACCGGAAACGGCTTTTATTCGGCTACGGCAAGTTTGAAGCTGAATAATATTGCGGTTTCTGAACAGAAAACCTCTTTCCTTATTGTTACAGAACAGAAAAATAACGATGCATTCTTTGGAATTAACCCCATTGGCTTTCCTTTGGCGGATATCAATGCGGCACACCTGCTGGGCGCAGGCAGAGGAGGCGTCAGATTTTTATGGACTGCCGAGGCTAAACCCGACAGTATTTCCTGGAAATCTACGGACGAAAGAGTGAAAGAGTACATTCGTTACGGGTTCAAGATGACAGGCATGCTCCAGATATCAGGGGATCATTATACTCAACCAGGATGGGTGCGCGATAGAATAAAAAAATTACGACAATCCGGCTCCCCCCCTTATGACGAAGAATATTATAAGGCGGCGGATAATTTCACACGTAAAGTCATAAAACGTTACGGTAATCGTATTAAAGAATGGGCAATAGCATCAGAAATAGATCTTGGTATTCATCATGACCAATGGGAAAAGCAACACTATATCAGAAGAGTAAAGGATATCAGCAATGCCATCAGAGAACTGTGCCCCGGAGCCAGCCTCGGCGGAACAGGTGTCAGTGGAGTGGACGGACAATCCACACCGCGCTTTCCCGTGGCAACAGAATTATGGGGAAAACTTCATGATAGTCTCGACTTTATGGCATATGATCCATATGTTGACCCGAAGACCTTCGGTCCGGGGCATCGTCCGATAGGCCCGGAACGCGGCAACCTGCGCAAAATTCTGCTTGACTCATTAGCTCTAGTGAGAAAATACGGGAAAAACTCCATTGCTATTGACGAGAAAGGTTATAAAATTGTAAGTGCCTTGCCAGTTGACAGCATCTATGCAAAACAATTGGCGGAAGTCCTGGCTCGAGGTTATGTCCTGGCAAAGTCGGTTCCGGAAAACCGTTACTGGCTTTATTTTATGTTCAGCGACCGCCATAAGGAAGGTCTCGGCGACTACGGTCTGTGGAAAGGAGAAAGCCCCCGCCCAGCCGCCGCAACTTATGCCGCAACCGCAAGATATCTGGCATTTAGTTCTGATCCAATTGTGCTGAATATCCACAATGATATATTCTGCGTTGTGTTTAGAAAAGCGGAAAAAAGCATAGCGGTACTGTGGGCGTTAGCCAATGAACCGGTGCGCCTCAGTTGTACGCTTCCCGCCGCGTTCCGGGTATATGACCTGATGGGCAATCAAGTCATAAGTGGAAAAGGAGCTATGGAACTGCAATTGAGCCCGGCATTGTTTTTTATAGAATCCGACGGCAGCGCTGAAATAACGGCGAAAAGCCTGTCGCAATCCCGCTTCACCCTGCCAGAGCTAAAAGGAACAATATATCAGAAAAATATTTCACAGCTTACACTCTATCTGTCTAATCAGACAGATCATTTACTGGACGTAAAACTGACAATGCCTGACACCGCTGATCCAGAAATCAGAAAAGTTGTTCTGGAAGCAAGACAGCATACGGAAATAGAAATACCCTTGCCAGCCTTTGAACATGCGGAATACACCATAACAGCTGAAACTCCCGGCGGACACCGCTATAAATTCACCGCAAAACTCAAGCCGATTCCAGTGAAACGTATCCTCTCTCCGGTAAAAATCACCGGGCAATTTGATAAATATAAAGATGTTGAACCGCTTGTACTGAATGATTCCTCCTGTCTGTTCCCGGTCGACGCTCTGCCCAACCGACTTTGGACTGGTCCAAAGGATCTTAGTTGTAAAGTCTATCTGGCTTACGACGATCAATATTTCTATCTGGCATTCAACGTCAATGACGATGTGATGAGTTATCACCGTTCAGGTCAAGGCCTTTGGGCTAATGACTCTATACAGTTCGCTTTCGACCCGGACGGCAATGCGGTCAAAGCAGAAGTCTCAGGAAAATTCGGATATGATGAAGGCGACAGTGAATTCGCCATGGCGATGACCCCGGAGGGGGCTCAGTTATTCTGCTACAAAGCGTCCAGCGAAAACCGGAAGATACAGGGTAAACTATGCTCATTCCCGTTGAAGATTAAACGCGAAGGAACTCATACCCTCTACGAAACAGCCATCCCGTGGTCGGCTTTGGCTCCATTAAAGCCGGAGCCGGGAAATACTTTCGGTTTTAATTTTGCACTGTTCGACAGTGACGAAAAAGGTAAGTCTCCGCTCTACTGGTTCTCCCTGACTCCTGGAATTGCCGGAGGCAAGAAACCGGAAGCATTTAACACTTTTTATCTAATGCCCTGATCATGGCGGTTCCCTCTTTAGGTTTTCTCCTTACTTACAGTGTTGACTTATACACCGATAAAGCCTTTGTACCAATGATTCCAGGCAGATAAAATTAAATTCTAAAAATATATTGACAACTGTTGACTTGTTGATTATATTGTATTATATTATACGGTATAATATAAAAAATCAGAATGGAAGCCATGAGAAAAGAACAGATAACCATGAATGACATAGCCAGGCTAGCGAAAGTATCGCGTCCGGTTGTCTATACCGTCCTTAATAAGCGTGAAGGCAAAGGCATTCACGTCAGTGCCAGCACCAAGGAGCGGGTTTTGAATATCTGCAAAGAAGTGGGTTACGTGATTCCTAAAAGTGCGCGAGAGCTGTACTCCGGTATCAGCGATCGTATAGCATTTTTATGCCAGAGTCTATGCCCTCAATCATCAATGTTACTGGAAAGTCTGCAGCAAAAAGCATTTGAACGTGGTATTGACCTGCTGGTACTGATAACAATGGGAAAGCCGGAGCTGGAAGTGCGCTATCTGAATCAATTACTTGACGGCAGAGTAGATGGGCTTATAGCTATTTCGGAGACCAGTGGCAGTATCGGCCGGTTCATCGAATATTCTTCCAACCCTAAGAATTTGCGGATTATCTATGTGGACGGGCTCCACGAGGGGCTCACATGTGTGCAGAACGACAAACGTGCTACCGCTGAGCTGGCATTACAGCTTTTTCGCTCAGAGGCGCGTGAAAAACCGGTTTTTGTCAGTCCATATCAAAGTTCGGAGTTGGAAATGCATTTTTGTGAACAGGCTAGGCTGTCAGGCTACGAACCGAATTGCTATATTGTAGATGACTCATGGAGCACGGATGAGATATTAAGGCAAAATGAAGTCATTTTCGCGTCAGGATGCGATGCCGTATTTGCCTCAAATGACATGCTCGGAGTATCTTTGGTAAACCATGCAGTCAAAGCGGGAGTGAAAGTACCAGAGGCAGTGTCTGTTCTCGGAGTCGGAGATCTGCAAATGGCACGTTACTCATCTCCATCGCTATCATCAATAAAGATTGATTATGAGCAAATCGCAGAACTTTCGCTCAACCTTATGGAGCAACAAATAAAAAATCAGGCGCCTGTGCACACGCACCATCAAATAAAACCCATAATCACAAAACGAGCAAGTACAGTCTTGTCACGGGAGATCTAACATGAAAACAACAAGTCGCTTTAGTTTTACTCTTGTTGAGCTCTTGGTGGTGATAGCTATCATAGCGATTTTAGCGTCAATGCTGCTACCTGCTCTTTCCAGTGCCAGAGACAAAGCAAAGGCGATAAGTTGCAAAAATGTTCAACGACAGCTTGCGACATCCGCGTTGATGTATGCCGGAGATTTCAGTGACATGACTCCAGGTCAAGGCTATAATCTCAGCAGTTCGCAATGGTTTGACCAGATTCATCCTACTTACACTGGCGCAAAAAAACATACAAACTGGAAGCAGGACGACAAACTCCGCTGTGATGATATTGGCGGCTGGTATTATTCGGCGTATAAGAAGGCCGAACCCGGTAATATGCTGAGAAGTTTTGCTATTAATGCCTATGCGAGAGGGGTCAAGCTAAGCATGATAAAGAGACCGACTGATATGGGACTATTCATCGACGGCATGATATATGTAGGATCCAATGCTCTTCATTGGGATCGCCTGGCTTCAAGCAATGCGGATTTTTATCTGGACATCCATCAAAAACGTCTTAACACAGTATATATTGACGGACATTCCGATGTTCTTACCAATTCGGATGTTATTACTCCTGAAACCCGCAATAAATGGTTTAACCGTTGATCCAAGAGCGTTAGCCATTACCAACCATAAAATATCAAAATAATTTTGAGGAGATTGACAAAGAATGATTAATAAACAAAACAGACTGAGCAATATATCTGGAAAGATTTTATTTAAGATTTTTTCCATATTGCTCATAGGCATATCCGCGAATCTTCATGCGGCCGAGATAAACCAACCGGCAAACCGCAGTCTGATTTTCACCAAGCCAGCAGAACAAAGCTACATAAATCCCTGTGCGGAACTCATGAATAATTGCTTGGGCATGGCATTTGAAGATAGACTGCAAGCCTCTTTCACTCGTTGCCGCTGGCAGGATTATAAATATTTTCTCAATTGGGCGGTATGGGGATACCTTTCTGGAGACAGCAGGCACCAGGGAGATAAGCGACTGCTTAAAATGACCGCCGAATGGATTGACATTTTTATTGCAAAAATCAATGAAGAAGCAACATCCGGCAAAAAAGCTGATAAGAAAGGCACAACTCCAGACATCTGGTTCTTTCACTATTATGCCCAACCCCTGATTGAACTGGCCCAAAACCCCGAGGTCGCAGCTGAGATCGGAATCGCACGCCTGGATGAATATAAAAAAATACTTAACCGGCAAATGCAGGCATACTCAAACAAACAACTTGACGAAAAATTGGCAAAAGACTCCCATTACACCAATATTCTGTTCCATTCTTTTCCCATTCATTTGAGCGACTGGTTACTGAACGACAACCGACAATCGTTGGATTTCTGCCTGAAAGCCACAGACATTCTGGCGACCCAGCAATTACCCAATGGCTCTTATCCCTACCGTTACCACAGGTATGGAGAAAAGCATTGCGAATCCGACACCATGTACTATCATAGTATAACCACTCGTGGATTATATATGCTCTGGTGGTATTCAGGCTATGACAAAGCTTTAGAGATCATGCGCAAATCAACGCCGTACTACCCGCTGGTATTGGAAAAACCTTATCACTACAATTCAGGTACAGATATCTGGTGGAAAGACCAATGGCGCACTTTCTGGTCTCAACACGTTGCCATGGTTGCTGCTGCCGCAGAAAATGGAGAAAACGCCAAAATCGCCATGGAGATGGGGGAACATAAAATCGGTCTGGATTGGTTCGATCCGGTTATCGGCGCCCACGCTTTCAGGCTTATGCACGAAAAGAAAATCACCCCTGTTCCCAGACGGGATAAATATATCATAAAAGATCCTGACGTCAGAGGTCTGCGTGCCAGACAGGACAACTGGAGTGCCACCTTTACTACAGCTTCTTACACTTTTACCAGAATGAGCTCAATGCTATGCGATAAAAATTCTTTTGACGCCCTGCATCTGGCTCGACCGGTGTTCAGGACCCGGTCGCGTAGCGTAAAACCCGTCAGAATCGAGAAAGAGGTCTACTCTACTCTCGGACGTTTCGGAGCCCAAGCCGATCAGATAACTATTGAAGGCAATGCGGCTTTGGTAAGTGCCGTTTATCATTTAGCGCAAGACTCTCAAGCATGGCGGTCGACACAGGCAGAAGCGCCGTTGCTTAGTCGTGAACTCTGGCTGGTGATTCCCGGTGCGATCTGTGGCATCATCACAAGTACAGCGGAAGAAGATTGTGCGGCGGCAGGGTTCTCGCATCAGTACCGGTTTATCTGTAAGGATTTTAGTAAAACTGATGACAATAGCTTTCGCGCCGGAAAGCTGATTTTTAGAATAATCTCCACCAACCTTTCAGGAATAACTGTGGAACGTGAGCGACGTTACGTTTATGACACAAAAAACAAACCGGATTATCAGGTCTCGCTTGGGAAACTCTGGGAACACGGAAAAGACGCTCCATTAAAAATAGACAAAAATACAAATTTTTACTCATTGGCAACTGTGAGTGCGGAAAACAATGATTTCTCTGCTGTAAATCTGCGTGCAAATTCATCTGGAATAATCGCATTCTCCGCCATAAATAGCACCGGTAAATATTTGGCGCTATGGAACTGTGGTAAAGAAAAAGTAGATTTCATCACTCAGGATAATTTCGTGGATGACAAAATCATTTCTCTCCTCCCGGGAGAGCTAAGATTGATACGGAAATAATTTTTAAGAAACACCGGGGAAAGGAATTTCCCCGGTGGATGTTTTCAGGATACTTTTCAATTTTCTCTTAACCCTTTCGGTGACTTCTGCATGGAATTATATAATACTTCCCATCAAGAAAAGAAAAGAATCAGCGAAGTAGTAAAAACTCTTCCGGCAGAGCCGTGGCGTCGGGTGCCACTGGCAAAATGTTATAGCGAAGAGTTACCGGTCATTAAAAAGAATAGTTCACATATATAGCCGGGAATTGAATATTGATCTTCCGGGGTTATATTTGACGATGAGTTTGTCATTTATTAATCAAGGTCAGGTCAATTGAAAAAATCCGGTAAAAATAACGGTTCAGGCGTAAGTCAGAAAAAACATAATACAAAGGCTTCGCGTTCTCAAGACGCGAATGCTTCACCCAAAGATAAAAATCAGGGGCGGTCTATGGGGACGCGTCAACCCGCTCCGCGTCAGTCTGTGCCTCACCCCGGCGGTGCGGTACGTCCGGCGGCGATGCCGGCCGGAGATGCCTTTGGAGCGTGTCTTGCCGCCGCCTCGCGTGAACTTGCGCCAGGGCATGAACTGGACATCCGTTCGCTTGAAGCTCTGGCTGAGATGGGTTATCCAACTGAATGTAAAGTCAAGCAACGTGCCATGGAAATATTTAAGCACAAGCACGGACTTAAAGGTGAATTGCATAAACTTACACCTTCACCGCTATCGCGTGGGTATCGTACCACCTCCAAACGCCGTGCGCGGTTCAGTCAAGGCAAACTCGAATTATTCATTGAGCACCGTCAGCAATCCAAGCTTGAACCCGATATGCACGCCGATATCTTCGCCATGATTCAGGATATTCTGAGCGCATCTCATTATCAAGTGCTGTCCCGGCATTTGAATTACTGTATTATCCGTGGTTCATACGAAAAATGTGCGGTCATCATGAATGTCGATCATGTCGACGGTTCTGTGGTACGCAAATTAAAGCAGCTTGCCGTTGCGTTTCAGGAACGTGAACGCCGCATCGTCTCATGTTTTATGTATTTGGATGAAACCAAGTCGGATTACTATCTGGAAAGCCGTCGTCCGGAACAGGTACTGGCATTTAAAAAATTGTTCGGCTCTGATTTTCTGGACATCTGTGTTGATGATATGCGTTTGCTTTATCCGCCTACGGTTTTCTCGCAGGTCAACGAATCAATACTGCCTGAATTTACCGCCACTATCCGTGAGCTGCTGGATCTGAAAACGGATATGCGTCTGCTGGATCTTTATTGCGGTTACGGCCTGCTGGGTCTGACCGCCGCGCAACACGTCAATTCAGTTATCGGTATGGACATAGAGGGACCCGCGGTGAAAGCCGCCATCGGCAATGCCGCGCACCAGTGCAAAGGGAAAAACATCAAATTCATCGCTGCCGCCATTACCGCCGGATCGTTGCGGGAAAAACTTCCTCCTCCGGTTGCGGGCGAAGTCATCCTGCTTGATCCACCGCGACAAGGCACCAGTCCAGGAGTGATTGAGGAACTGGCGCGGCGTCAGCCGGCGCGCGTACTGCATATTTTCTGTGGCACGGACGAAATTCCGCGCGAGCTTAAATTGTGGGAAGAAGCCGATTATATGTCAACGCACATCGTCCCGTTGGATATGTTCCCCGGCTCGATGAATCTGGAAACCCTGGTTCTACTCGAACCCCGGAACGAATAAAGCCCCCGGATAAAAAAGACAGCGAGGGAAAGTCTTCAGTGGGCTTTCTTCGTTGTTCCGTTTTAAAAATCCGGTTTTTTTAAGCTTTTCCTTTTGACATGATGTAAACTTTTCATGCAGATGTATGAACACTGCTTATTACGCGCTTGAGATGCCAATTTCCCGGTGATATTGATCCTGAATTTCTATTGTTTGACTTTCGCGCAACCTAATTTCAATGTTACTTCATGGCGGATTGCTCCCGAGGCACGGTCGAAGAACAGATTCAGACCGTCACGGTTGCCGAACATTGTCCATGAGGAGTCGTCTTTTAGCAGATTGTCAGGATTGGTTACCAGATTTGTGACTTCGGAGATGGCTATCGGAATACGGCTTTCTCCGCCAGGCAACAGTAAACGAGCATAGACCACGCCAATACCGTTATAGCCATAGCTGGATATTTTTAGTTCTTCGGCCGTGAGATCAGTCACCGGCGCATAAAGAACATAGTAAGGTTGCTCGCCTGGGTCTGCCGGTTTGGGCATGCCTGCCAGGATTGTGATATACTCTTTATCTCCGCTTTGACGCAGTTGTACTTCTATTTGTTGTCGTCCCCAGAAATCTGGCAACATGAAACTAACTTCCACCACTGCATGAAATTGCATCCATAACGTCTGGTACTGCTCCAATGTCTGTAGTTGTTGCTTTTGTCGAGCCAATAATGGAGTCATAGGCAAGTCAGGACGGAATTTTCGCCACTGTTCGCTGCGGCATGTTTGAACAGCATGAAGGTCTTTCCGCAGAGGTTCGACACTGGGAATGGGAGAGCATAAGAGGCGAGACTTCAGCGCCGCATTAATCCATAGATGAGCGCGGATTGTTCCGATATGTTCATCGACCGCCACCAGCAGGTCGTCCAGAATCCGTTGTCCAAGAGGATGCTTAATCCGGGTTTGCCGTGATGCAAGCACTTGACGGATCAGTTCCAAATGGTCAAGGTGAATGTTGGTATGGTAGTTGGGAGATTTGCGAATGCCGGAACGGAAGTCGCTGGCGGTGTTTATCCACGGGTCATTGGCTTCGTTACTATTGGCGAAGGCGCGAACCGCAGCGGTGAAGGGCGGATCGTCAATTCCGAAAAGGTCGCAGATGACTCCGGCAAAAACCTGTTCTTCCTGATCAATGGTCTGATCGCGCCAAAGTCGTCCCGCGTAGGCTATCTGTGGATAAAAGCGGTACATGAAATCGCACCGGTGTTCCCAAACTGTAAGGAACATTCCGGTAGGTCGATAGCGACGGGCGTAATCAGTCATGCTGGTGATGTTGGAAAGTTGCAATTCGCGCGGAGCGGCGTAATACTCCAGTATGCCAAGCTCTTCGTAGCGCCGGAAAATATCTATCCGGGCGCGGTTGCCGAATTTGGTCAGTTTGCCTTCAACCACTGTTTCGTATTCCCAGAAAACCAGCCCTATATCGCGAGGCAGGTGATCCAAAATTTCCGGTAGAAAATCGGCCATATCGTCCCATATGATCATTTTCCTGCCGAGCTGCCCCACGACCAGATTATGTATCCTCTTCAAGTGGTCAAGGAAGAGGTCGGCGCGGCTCTCGCCCTGTTCCAGCCGGCGGAGGCAAATATCGCAACTGGCCAGGTCGAAAACTTCATCGCCGCCGACATGGATGGCGTCGCCGGGAAACAGTTCGGCCAGTTCGCGAATGAACGATTCCAGAAACTCGTAGGTTGCCGATAGAGACGGACAAAACTCCGTTCTTCTCGTTTCCGGATTTGCATTACGCTGTTCCGCCAATTGAGCAAGTTCCGGGTGGCGGAGAAAATTCTCGGCATGTCCAAGCGTGGCAATAACCGGTACTGGGGAAATGCCACGACACTGAGCATAGGCGACTATTCGCCGAATCTCCGCCGGGGAATAGGACTGTTCCGGATCGGCAAAGGCGAAATTGGTAGTCCTTACTCCGCTTTCAAGGTGAAGGTAGAGGGTATTGAAGCCATTGGCGGCAATAAAATCGATAAACGACTCAATAAATTCCAACGTTTCTTTTTGACGACCCAGGTCAAGCTGAACGCCGATCACCGGCGCAACCATGAATTTCATAATTTGTAATACCTTGTAAACTGATTATTTGTGAGTTCAGGGGGTGAATAACAGGCGTAACAAGCGTTTTCCGGAGTTATCGGCCAGAACCAAATAGTTACCGTGGATGGCCACCGGACCGGGGGAAAAGCGTCCGGGTATCTGGCGATAATCGAGACGGGCGATTTTTTCTCCATTAGCCAATGATAAAATTCCCACAGCAAGATTTTTGCGGTCGCTGACGGCGATTTTATCGGCATCCGCCGCGATGCCGACAATGTTTCCCCAGCCAGGCTGTCGCCATTCTGGTTGCGGTTGTTCCCGGGCATCAATTCGGTAGAAGGCAATTTCGGTATCTGTTGCCGTCAGCAAACCACCATTATCACTGGCGGCAAGATATTTAACTCCGGTCATGGGAATAGTGAGTTCTTTGATCTGATCGTAATGACCGATTGCACCTGTAAAGAGCCGATTATCGGCCAGTACGTAAAAATGCCGTTCATTTGCTGCCAAAGCTTGAGTCTTGCGAAACGTCTCTGCCGATGTCAAAGGTACCCAGGCTTTCCTGAGTTCCCGCTCTAACGCTGGAGTGTATTGCCACAACTGCCCGGCTGTCTGATCCAGAACAATATAAGTTCCCTTTCCCAAAGGAACCATTCCGGAAGCGCGATGTTGCCACTGCCCTCCAATGCGCCATGGTTCGTTGCTGCCACAGTTAAATGGCGCATCAGACAAATCGTCCAGCAATAAAGACACGAGTAATTCTCCTCTCTGTACTGCCGCCAATACCGTGCCGTCGGAACCGACTGTTAATATGCTGCAATCCGGAAACCCACCGATCCGGGCCAATGCAGTCTTACCGTCAGAGGAATACCGGGTCAGACCGTGTCCATCGGCAAGTAGCAATTGACCAGAGGAGAGCCGGACTAATCCAGTAGGATAACTGGTGGAGTGTGGTGAGGTTATTCTTGTGGCCGGCGTAGTCGCCGACAATACTGGCGGCAACTCTGCGGCACGATTAAATAGAGACCAGACCTGACGTTCCAGCGTAACTAAACGAAAACAGATTTCAGGACGAGGCCAACTCTGGTTACGAATCATTTCGCCGCGGGAGTCGAAGCGATAGATACGATAATCTGGATAGGTACTGGCCACCAACAGATCGCCGGATTCCGGTTCAAAGCCGAAGACATCATATTGCCATTTCGTTCCGGTCGGCGGTGGTGGATAGCGGAATATCGAACCGACCGGACTCCCGTCGGCGGCGACGGCAATCAGTTGACGTTGATCATCGAGATAAAAGAATCTGCCCATGCCGCCCATGCCGGACATGTTTTCCGGAGTGATAGTCCAGCGGCGGGATTTCCGGTCAGGTAGTTTGAAGGCTGCTCTGAAGTCAAGTTTACTCTCCGACGGAACCAACTCATAGATAGTGTCGTCAGTTCCCCGAAAGTATATTTTGCGTCCACCGCTGACAAGGGTGGAATTTTCTGGGGCATAAATGTGATAAGGGTTGGGAAATCTCTGGATGATTTCATATTTTCCGTCTTCATTCGGCACGAGACGGTAAATAATGTTGTCACGACTGGTCCATATATGACCATCATGATCCATCGCCACGCCATTGAGTGAAAGAAAATCGGCGGGATTGTTCGCGTTTTGGCTCTGTCCCAGCGTACCATCAAGTTTCAGTTTTGCCGTGTCTGCGGCGAACGTCAGGAAAGCAAGGACAATCAGTATGGAAATCACTCCGTGTTTAATGTGAAAATTTAGTCTCGTGAAGTTGTTACCCCCGAAAGCATTTGATCTTTTTTCTAACTCGCCGGTTTGTTGTTCATGTTTTCTCATTATTTGTGACCTCCTTTAATTTTTTTGTAAATAAAAAACACCGTAGTCGTTGGGGTCTTTACCGTTTTTAATTCCTCCGAATATGCCGACCGCATGAAGTGGACGCTTGAGATCGTCCCGGTCACAAATGCAGACGGACAACCCGATTGCGTTGCCAGCTTCCTGCGTCCCCTTCAACCCGAGCGAACACCAAGGCAGACGTGCTTCGTAAATCATCCCGTCTCCAGTTGCCTTCCTGGTGACTTTTAACCGCATTTCGCTGGGAGGAATAATGGTATGAGGGAATTTTTCAGGATTGAAACTAAGGTGCCGGAAAATCATTTCCCCCTGCGGACTCAACGCCATGGTCAACTCCTGACGACGACGACGATTCTGGAGATCGGCAAAGGCATTGCCGGTATTTTCTTCGACTTTATATGGATCCAGATTCAGTCCGATTTGAATCGCATCTCCATTCCAGAGATTCCAATCGGCATGAGGCTGTAGAAAAATGTCGTCAGTAACATCGAAAGCCAGATACAAGGCGTCCGCATCCCAGCCGGCATACATCACGCCTGACACGTCGTCCGGATTCTGAACGGTCAGATTCAGAGGCTCGCGAATTGCTTCTTTGCCGCCGATCTTCACGCCGGGGCTTTGTTTTCGCCAATCTTCCAGGTCGCCAGAGAAAGACGGCTGGTCGGCAAAGAACGGGATAGTACTGAAATTCAGCATCTGTTCCGTTTTCAGAACATAGCCATCCGCGGTCGTGACCGTAAGCTCGCATTGATACTTGCGCCGGGGATCAAATTCAGCATTAGGAAACAGGAAGTTTATTGTTTTTTCGCTGTTCGGAGCAAGGGTTACAGGCTGATTAGCCCGGGTACCGGGGATCCCGGCAATACGGAGGCTGACGCTTCCTTTTAATGGCTGATTTTGCACGTTGCCGATCAGACCACGGACACCGGGTATCCGGCCGGAAAAATCCGTTTCAATACGGGAAAGACTTATGGGGGCGGAAACCCGGAAATTCAACGCGCCCATCGATATGCCGCCTTGCAGATCATCCAGAACCAAGGTTAACTGATACGATCCCGGCTGAGTGTTTTTACTAACTAGCAGTTCAAAGTTTACTGTATGAGTTGAAGACGAAGCAAGTTTGACCGGCAGTTCAATCGGGAAAGACGCAAATCCGGAAAGAGCGGACAACCGGAGCTTACCGTCAATGGCGACAGAACGCGGGTTGCGTAGCTCGACGGCAACTTCCAGTTTCTCGCCTGGAGTCGCCTGGATTGGCTTATCTCCAGCTACAATAAGCTTTTCCGCTTGCAATCCCCAGATATCTTTTGAAACGTCAACCAGATATGTAGGTTCCCCTGAAAGTTGCAACCGCAGGTAACCGTTGGTGGTCTTCTGCCGACGTGAGTTGCCCATCCAGTCACGGACGTCGACTTCTGCCACACCCACCGGAATGTCAACCTCGCGCTTCATTTCCCCATGGTTCCAGATTGCAATGACCACGCCATGTTCACCTGCATAAGCATACCCTAGAATGCCGTCGCCGAGAAAATCAATTCTGACCACGGGGTGGTGTCCTTCCAGCAATGCGGTCATTGCTGCAAAGGCAGGCACTCCCGCCTTGGGACTGATGCCCGTTGGATGCCACCCTTGTTTAGGATCCAGTGTATAATAATAGCCGTAACCAGGTTCTCCTAAATAGTCATAAATATAGAACGAGTGATGACATTGCCAGTTTTCTCCAAGTTGAATCAGCGCCATGCGGATATCGCCTTTCGCCTTGTCCAGTTCGCAGTTGAGCCGAATCGTCTGGTACCCCTGTTCCGTTCCCAGCAATGGCATATCTTTGCCGGTGTGATTATGAATCATTTCGCGAATTTTCCGGGTAATTCCGATGGGATTACCGGATTCCGGTGGAAATCTCGTATATGGGTGATGACTCACTCCGTCAATATATTGACCAATACCGGCGGCAAAAGTGTCTTCCAGCATCTGAATGCTTTCGGTACCGTTACCGGCAAAGCAAGGACCGATCACCATCGCTTTCGGGTCGGCGCGATGGATGGCCGGATAAGCCACTTCATAGATTTTGACCAGTTGCCGTATATTGCCGGTAAATCCCCACGGATAATGCGGTTCCCAGGTGACCTGATAGTAGCGCTTATCGAGATGGGGATAGTCTTTTCGATAAGCCAGGGCGATTTCATAACAATACTTGGCAAAGTATTTTTCTCCGTCTGGAGTCAACGGTGTGAAACGACTGCCGTCAAGGCCGACTTTAATCGGTGATTCCTTCCAATTAGGGGTACGAAACAGCGAAGGCAAGGGATATACTTGCCATTCGCGTCTCTGCCCCTGATCAAGAAATGCTGCTCCAACACCGTATTGGCTGTCATCGGGGTACGTACGCCCTGCCGCACGGGCTCTCTCTCTTGCCACCTTAAACTGCCCGGGATAATCCGGCTCAAAACCATCCCAGAAGCGCCGCGCCACCGTATGACGAATGCCCAAATAAGGAATTGCGGCTACATAAGTAGATCCGGAACCATGCATGCCGAAAAAGGTCTGATCAATAGGATAAAGTTTCCGGGTGGCAATGATCGGCACCACGGCATAGGTTATTTCTCCGGCCGGACGTGAGCCGAGAGCTGGTATGGCTGGCTTGCCGTCAGGACGACGAAGTTTTATCCGATAAAAGCCCAGGCGCGTGGCTGGTAGTTCAATTGTTTGATCCACGCTTCCGTCTGTCTTTCTCTGTAGCAACAAGGGAAATTGTTTTATGCGGTGGTCGAATTCGTCCACGATCTCCACTTCCAGCTGATTGTCTGGACTGTTACCACGCAGTATCAACTTGACTGGTTCACCCAGTTCAAAAGTGCTGATTATGGGACGGTTGGTAGTTGCCGTTAGATTATCGGCAGGAGCCGCCCGTGCTGTACAGAGACTTGTTGCGATTAAGATAAACAACAATTTTTGCATAAAACGATGTAATATGTAAAAATCTAGTCTTGTAAAGTTGTTGCCCGCAAAAAAGTTTGACATTTTTTTGAAGCTGTTGGTTTGTGGTTCGTGTTCATTCATTATTTGGGGAATCTCCTTTAATTTTTTAGATTTTTTTATTTACAAAAGCTATTGATTTTTATATTGCACAAAACCATCCACTGCATTGGGTGTTGCTTTAAAACAGTGTGTATTCACCGTCTCCCGCCACATAAAACCTAATGGTTTATTGCTGGCGGAAAAACGAATCGGCAGGCTGGGAAAATTTCCCGCAATTAACCGCCATTCGTCTTCCTATTTTTCCGCCGTCATCATCCAACCTCAACTTTCTGACACTAAAACTTTACGATTGGCGTTACAGTCCCGGTTCAAAATAAGGATATTTATCAAAAAATTTATTCCAATCTATTGTAAGCTCTCTATCGCGATGTGATTGGGAATGCCCATCAAGATAGGCGGTATTCGCCATGCGTTCGTGCCGGTAATCCACCAGCTCCGCCGCCCCCAGTGTGTTACGCAGGGTATTGCTTCCGTTGTAATAAGCTTCCCCTGCATCGCCAATTCCCAGCACTTGCGACGGCCTTTTTACCCTAGAGATCTTTACATTCGCAGTGCGTTTGGGCGTAATGTTTCCCTGCGGGATCAACCCCCAGACATTGTAACCTATACCTTGATAATAGGTGCTCCAAGCTCCGCGTCCACAAAGGAAGATCGGAGCACATGGGCTGCTTGTATCTCCCCAGTTTGGCGAATTATCGGCGACGTAACTCTTGAGCAAATCGGCCCAGTAGAGAATTCCTTCACTGCCACTAGTGGCGTATTTGGAGACAACCGCCTGATAGCGATAGGGCGGAACATAATCAAGGTTATCACAGGTGTAAGAAATGAAAGCCGACATTATCTGCTTATGCTGATTGACACACTTGATCCGCCGGGCTTTTTCGCGGGCCAGATTTAATGCGGGCAATAGTAAGGCCGCGAGAATGGCAATAATAGCTATAACAACCAGAAGTTCTACAAGTGTGAATTTTGATTCTGTTGTAAAATTGCGGTCATAATGTCGTCTTTCCTTCCACGTGTTGATAATGAAATTTGCTTGAGTTGACATAGTTTTGATAATCCTTTTTTTATTTATGGCATAAGGGTTTCGCCGGCCGCATAATGTTCGCTCAATAATACTTCCACTGCCAGTTCGGCGGCATGACGGAAGTCGGACTGTAGAAAGGGCACTTTAGGTTGCAACATATTATTAAACTCATATTGTCGCTTGGTCACCAACTGAACCGAAGCCGGTAAACCTAGGTTGGCGTTTAAACTCCGGTGATAATCACATCTGAAATCATCGGCCACACTACAGATCAACGCATCAAAATGGGTTTTGCGATAAAAATTATGAATGCTCTCAAGGTGGTCGGCCGCACGTCCGTCTTCCGCCAGAGGAGCTACTAATTCCTCCGCCTGACCGACCTCCGCCAGACCATCCCGGTAGCTTTGCAATATCGGATTGATGGGATCAAAAAGATAGTCTTCACTGATGGCGATCCGGCGACAGCCGCGCGTGGCCAATTCCCGGATAAGGTCGACATAGTGGCGGCGGACATTAAGATTAATCCGGTACCACTGTCGCACGTAGGATTCGAATTCGCTACCCTCAAAGCGCATTCCATGGATATGTGCCACTTTACATTTACGTTCTTTTAACAGCGGATAAATCGTACTGAACCAGTTACCCTGAAAAATCACCAGGCTGTCGGCATCCAGGCACGCCAGACGATCCCAGGCAATATCCTCCTGTGTGTTAACCATACTCAAAGGCAAGGTAATGACTTGAGCATGTTGTTTATGAGCCACCGCCAGAACGCCAGCCAGCAGTTCGCTAAGGTTTTGCCGCGTGGCGTAATTGGACTTGGTAAAATAATCCGGACATGGAACCAGTAAATACAGTTGCCGCAACGGCTCTTTGACTTTTGCGTCTGCGCTGATAAAAGTACCTCGCCTCGGAATGCGCTTCAGCAATCGGTCTTCCTCAAGAATCTTCAACGCACCTCGCAAAGTTTCACGTGCCACGCCCAATTCCTTGGCAAATTCTAATTCGGTCGGTAATCTGAACCCGCCAGGATAGCGACCTTTGGCGATCCGTTGGCGGAGTTCCAGTACAAGTCGACGTTGTTTTAGCGGTTCCATATTGACATATTATTCCATATAAAGATTTAATCTCGTCTTTTCAATATAGTCTTCGGTCTAGTCTGAATGCAATAGGGGGGGATATAATTTTGCAAAAAAAATTAAAAATTATATAAAATCGAGGGTGACGTTTTTTCAATAGTCTATGGCTGGTGTTTTGTGCAATGGCATTATTTTATAAACGGCACGGCAGAGTGCTTATGCGCTCTGCCTTGCCGTCTTGTTTTTTAGTGATGAGAGAAGATGCGTTCAGGGGCGTGGTAGAGGCTGACCCCGAGTTCGTTGGCGCGTTTGATCACGTCTGCGTCGCGCAGGGAGCCGGAAGGGGCTATTATCGCAGTTATTCCGGCTTTGGCGGCGGTTTCCACGCCATCCTCAAAGGGGAAAAAGCCGTCACTTGCCATGACCGCGCCCTTAAGGACTTCCGCGCCTTCGTATTTGT
>JAFGXT010000165.1 GCA_016936495.1 Victivallales bacterium | reverse complement strand
GCTGTCCTTGACGGGTTTTATGTCGAATAAAGTTTTAGCCTGAAGCCAGTCTACGGAGTTATCAAAAAACAACACGATATAATTGTGCTCTTCCAACAATTCTTCCGAAAACTCTATTTCAGGCTTTTGCTCCTGATCCTGACCATCTATATTTTCCACATCCCGAAGATTGCCTAATGCGGATAATTCTTTTTCATTAAATCCGGTGGATTGAATAAAATCCTCCATCCCGGCGATAAGTTCGGCGACTTTGCTTTCATCGAAGAAAGACAGATCGGAAGTTTTATTATCAGCGAGAGCCAGCGCCTTGCGTTTATCGTCATCACTTTTCAGATCGATGCGTTTAATGGCGATAAGTTCTCTACCGTCGGATTCGATAATTTTGATGGGTAACCCTAAATCTTTAGCCTGTTCGTAAACGCCATTGCCGCCGATGATAACATTATCTGCATCGATAACGATAGACCGTCCGGTTCCAAGATTTTGAAGTGAAGATCTGATACTGTTTTTATTGTTAGAATCATGCACTCTTACGTTATGCGAATCCAGTTTAATATCCATATTTTTCTCCAAATGTTTATAAAAAAAGTATGGATTCAAAACCTTGATTATGCAACCTTCAAACAAAACTTCATGAGTTCGACAAAGTACCTCACGGCGTACCATTTTTGTTTTCAGCATAAGCTCTCAGCATAAATCACTTATGACGCATATCCCGTTCAGTGAAAAGGATATAAGACTCACGCCAGTTCTGGTTATGCTAGCCTAAAAAACATTATTTTTGACGTTTTTTCTCTCTGCAGGCCGATTCTCTCAGAACAAACTGGTAATTACCTGTTTGTCATTTCCTCTGTTATTTGCTTATTATTAGTGGCTTAACTTGAATTGATGCCGAAATTTCCAGACATCTTCCCGAAAATGGACATTGGTTTTCGAGTCCATTCGTCGATTTTGCAAACTTTTCCGGGAAATTGCTACAGGAGCCTCGCCCCCTATTTCCTCAGGGAAAAAATTAAACATTTCCTTCTTCCGGGAAATCGGCTTCCTTGAGGCAAAAGCGTTATCCTGGACGTAAAATACCCGCAAGATCAGGTAATTACTTGAAAAGAATTCGCCCATTTCAAATCTTCCATAAAAAAATTCTGAGTTAAACTCAGAGCTGTCCAAAATAAATTTTAAAAAGTATAGAAAAAAAGTGGGTTCTCGCAATATGGTAAAATCAGCTAAAATTAAGCCATAAGAGAACCCATAGAATGATACACGGTAAAAGCATATTTAGCCAATGCATGAACATGATAAATCGCGAAAAATTTGATAAAAACGCTAGAAGACGATTTGCCGACATAAGGAAGTAAGGGCTTTTTAAGTTGGAATTTGCTGGTGTCGATGATGTACCTGCAATTAGCGCAAGCGAAAAGTCTGCGTGAAATCGAATACGGCTTGAAAGGCTGTGTAGGGAAGCTCAAGCATCTTGGAATGAAAGAAGCCCCAAAACGTTCGACCATATCCTATGCGAATACACATCGTCCGTGGCAGTTATTTCGTGATACATTCTATCAAATGTTGGACTTGTGTTAACGTACAACACCAAATCGTAAGAGAAAATTCATTTGCTTCTTGATCATGATGGTTATTTACCCAGTTATGCTAAGCTTACAGACAGCAAAACGCATGAAGTGAACATTGCGCATGAACTTAAGTTGCCAGCAGGAAGCATTGTTGCAATAGACCGTGGTTATTTGGATTTTAAGTTGCTTGAAAAATGGGATAACGCTGGAATCGGGGATGAGGTAAAACTGATCAGGAACGATGATTTTGGCGGCTTACTGCTGGAAACAGAGAGACTCAGCGGGGATGTCTGGATCGCCTGGTAGCCGTAGTTTAATACTCGAACATGAATCCCCAATTGTTTCTTTTACGAAATTCTGTTGGCGAGCAGGCATTGGTTTTCTTGAACAATCTGCTGAAGTAAAACTGATCCTGCCAGCCTACTTTTTCGCTGATGACCGCAATGCTTTCATCAGACTGCAAAAGAAGTCTTTTAGCTTCTGTAAGTCTCAACTGCTGTTGATATTCCAAAGGCGACACCCCTATTATACGTTTGAAATTATAATGAAACTGGGAACGCGAAAGTGCACAACGTTTAGCCAACTCCGCAACCGTTATTTCATTGCGGAAATCCCGATCCATCTTATGCACCGCCGGCTCAAGTTGCTTATATGAAAAAAGACGCGCCGAAGCATCAGACCTGAATTCAGACGCATTAGTGATCAGTTTCAATAAATTAAAAACCAGCTCTTTCCGGCCTACCAGCAGCTCCAGAGAAGTGATGCCTTTATCTTTCTCCAACGCGACAAGCCGGTCTATGGTCTGATCAATAGCTCTTCCAGCTTCCGGATCAAATATAAATGGAATATTCCAGAATGAAAGCAGATCAAGATTGCCACAAAGATGAAACATTACTCCGACGGCAGTAATCTCTATCTCCCTGTTACCGTCGGAAGCCGATATTTCCACCTGACGCTTTCTGTATGCAGGCAGAAAACATACATCCCCCTTGCTGCGCATGAGGTTTTTTGATAAGTCATTTTCAAACCGGGTATTGATGACGCCTCCGTTTTTTAACACGGAAACAGCATGATAACTACATTGTTTCCACGGCTCCGCCCCCTGCCCGTGCACACGTATATCCCGGGCAAAAAACAACTGTGAACGCAACGTGCCATCCAGATAATCAACAATCTCTTCTGTTAAAAATTTATTCATATAACGGATTATAGTCCATATCAAACGGATTATCAACCATTCAAAAATATTTCTCCGCCAATTATATTTATTGATATATGGAAAACATTAATAATTGAACACTTAAAATGTAATGCGGCATTATAGAAAAATTAAAAATACTTTTATCATAAATTTTATCGGAGGTTTGATCATGAGCTGAAATCAAGTATGAATCCATTTCTCGCTTTCCCCATAAAAATCACAGTTAACAGTATGTAATCTGTAAATTGATGATTTTAAATAAGTATTCACGTTTATTGAAAAATACAATACTTTTATTTTAAAAATAATTATTCAGAACGGAGATATTGGCAATGAAATATGGTTTTGCAACCGAGCCTTCAAAAAGTGTTCCAGTAATTGATGAGGCAGATGTTTTAATTATAGGAGGAAGTCCAACGGCAGTATGCGCGGCTTTAAGAGCGGCGCGGCGTGGATTGAAAGTTGTAATTATTGAACGCTCTAATATGATAGGTGGGACATGTACCAATGCGCTGGTTTGCCACTGGCCCAGTGGTCTTGACGCAAATTATGAAGAACGTATCATTGGTGGAATTTCTTTTGAAATAATCGAACGTTTACAAAAACGTGGTTTGGTTACTCAGGACTCATCATCCACCCGCCCTTACTCTTTTGTCCCGACTGAAATGGTGGTGGAACTTGAAAATCTTCTGACTGAAAATGGAGTTGCCTTCCATCTCCATACCCTTGGTTGCTCTCCATGGGTGGAAAATGACCAGCTAAAGGGAATATTTATTGAGAATAAAAACGGTCGTAGCGCTATAAGATCCCAAATTGTAGTAGATTGTTCTGGAGATGGAGATATTCTTGCTCAACTTGATGTTCCCGCTTACTTCGGCAAGGAACTGCAACCTCCTTCTCTATGCTTCCTTTTACATGGAATGGATGATGTTGAGAAAAGAATTGACTGGATCGAACTTGTAAAACAAAAAGGCATGGAATATGGAATAGAACCGGACTGGGGATGGAATTTCCCTATGCCAGGTCGTTTCAATATACGGGTTATGGCCGAATTTCATGTATTTGGCGGCAATCTATGCATTGCGGAAGACCTGACCGCGGCAGAAGTGGCTGGTCGTAAGAAAGCTCGAGCATTTTTCGACTTGATACGTTCTCATATGCCGATAGATGAACAACCCTTGTTATCCATATTCCCAGCACTTATCGGGATTAGACAGACAAGACAATTCAAAGCAATAAAACAAGTAAGAGGAAAAGATCTTCTAGCCGGAAACATACCCGAAGATTATATCGGCAGAAGTTCCAACCGGGTGGATATTCACAATAGTAAAAACGGTGCAATAACTTTCCGCTATCTCAATGGAGAAGAACATTATATTGAAGGCAGAGGAATCCCGTCAAAAAAGACCCGCTGGCGCAATGATAACAAAGAAGTACTTTATTATGGAATTCCATTCAGCTGCACCATTCCGCAAAGCAAATATCCTAACCTGTTAATGGCAGGACGCATGTTCGATGCCGATACTGAAGCGTTTGGAGCACTGCGTTTGCAAATGTACCTTAATGAACTTGGCGAAGCCGTCGGAGAGGCTTCAAGCCTTATGCTACGACATAATATCGCAGCCAAAGATGTAAATGTCGCTGAATTGAGGGAGCTACTGGTGGACGGAGGTTCATTACTGTAAATTCCTTCAAACAAAGTGTACGCCTCAAACAGGAAATTATAAAATACCTGTTTGAGGACTGCGCTTATCTATAAGCTGGATAACAGAAATAAGGACAATAGGCTCCTGAAATCACTCGTCAATAAAAAATGTACCAGCAGCGACGCTTACATAAAAACTGATAAAGCTTCTAGACAAAAAACCTCAAAACTGAAGCCTTTAGGTGAATCAAGTATAAAAAACAATAGTTTTATTTGCATTCTCTGTTTTTCTTTGCTATAATGGGTACAGGTATTAAAGGTTTTGCAGAATGCAAAAGTGTTCAAAACTAAAAGGAGAACAACAATGAAAAGTCGTAAAGGCTTCACACTCATCGAACTCTTGGTGGTCATCGCGATCATCGCAATCCTGGCTGGAATGCTGCTTCCGGCTCTCAACAGCGCACGTGAAAAGGCTCGTCGTATCAGCTGCACGTCCAATCTG
>JAFGXT010000164.1 GCA_016936495.1 Victivallales bacterium | reverse complement strand
TCTGGAACATATAGACCGGAACAAAGCTCTGGAAATATACCGTTTTATCACAAATATGGGCACCGATTTCTTTACCTATATGTACCTGCCGGGCTTTGATTACTATCGGGCAATGGCGTGTAAAGGATTAAACGACAATACCCGGGCGGAGACTTTACTCCAAACATCAGCGAAAAAGTGGTCGCAGGAAAAAGACCTCCCCGATTACGGATACTTCAAAGCGACGCCGTTCTTCCTGTCTTATCTCGAACCGCAGGAAAACGTACGCAGTCAGCATTACAACTATCTGCTGGGACTGGCTTATCTGGGGCTGGAAGATCAGAACAAAGCGACATCATGCTTCGACCAGGTTCTGAAACTCAACACAGCCCACACCTGGGCAGGACTGGAAAAAGTAATGCTATAAAATAACAATGGAATTGATTAATATAGAACCTTAGGAGCCAATAATTGATAAACAGGTTATGAGTGTCTGAAAATAAGTCAGACGCTCATAAGCTCTTTTAGCAGCGCGAGCCGTTCTTCCGGGTCGGTGGTGGTTCGCATACTATTAAGAATGTCCTCTTTCCGGCGGTCGCGGTAATAGTTCCGGATCGTGGCAATACAATCATCGGTGGCTTTGGCGATATATTTTTTCTTAAAATCAACGGCGTCGGCAAGAATAGAACTCAAAACCGGATCGGGATTCTCACGTTCCCAATCATTAAGATGTTGAAGTACGGAATGCCATTCTCCCTGCATAGTAAGCTTGATAACCTCATTTATCGCCCTGCCCAGGGCGGTTTCGCTGATCTGTCCGGCGGGAAGCTCGGCGCTCAGGCGTTGCGCGACCGCTTCTTCGGCAATAGCCAATGGCAGAAGGGTCTTTTCCGCATGGACTATTTCCGGCGGCAGAAGCTCCATAGCGTTATTTGCCGCTCCTGAAACATCATTAGCAGTTCCCTCATGAGCGTCGCCAGTCGGCAAAGACTCCTGAGTCATCAGTTGTTTCCGGCTGGCGGCGAACTTCTCTTTTTTACGATACTTGTTCAGTTCGCGAAAAACCGCCTCCTCATTGATTCCCAGCAGACTGGAAAGACGGGCGGCATACAGCGAACGCATTACGGAATTACTCAACTTCTGAAGATAGGTGATAAAATCGGCAACTATCCGGGTCTTCCCGCCCGGTGTAGAGACGTCGTGCTCGGCGACTTTATGACGATACAGGAAATCAAAGAAATCCACCGCGTTATTTACCGCCGCCTTGACAGCTTCTTCGCCCTGCGTCTTCAAGAGTTCATCGGGGTCGGAATTGCCGGGCAGGATAATCACTTTCACCTCAAAATCCAACGGCAAAAGGATATCAAACGCCCTTAGCGTGGCCTTGATTCCCGCGCTGTCAGAGTCAAAACAAATATAAGCCCGATCCGAATAACGCCGAAGAATACGCGCCTGTTCATTGGTGAAAGCCGTACCCTGAGGCGCCACCGCATTGGCAAAACCCGCCTGATGCATGGCTATGGTATCGAGCTGTCCCTCGCACATAATGAAAAATCCATACTGCTGTATCGCCTGTCGCGCCAGCGGCAGAGCGTAAAGCACATGACTTTTTCTGAATATCATGGTTTCCGGACTGTTGACGTATTTGGCGCCGCCGGAATCGGCTTCGACCGTCCGGGCACTAAACGCCACCACCCTGCCCTGTTCATTCCATATCGGAAAGACCAGACGATTACGGAAGCGGTCATAATAGCTGCCGGGTTTATTTTCACTGGCAAGGATAATGCCGCCATCAAGCATTTCATCTACAGTAAATCCCTGTTTACTGCACCAGTCCATGGTGGTCTGCCAACCATCCGGAGCGGCTCCGATGCCGAATTTCTCTGCCAGTTCAGCCGGAATACCACGTCCGGCAAAATACAAACTCACTGGCGATTGCGGTTCATTACGAAGATTCGCAGCATAAAATTTACTCACCGCCTCATGCAATTCATAAAGACGCTCTTTGCGATTACGTACAACTTTCGCCTCCTGAGCCTCCTGCGGTGAGGAGTATTGACGTTCCGGAATAATCACCCCGCAGCGTCCGGCAAGCATATGAATAGCGGCGGGGAAATCCACGCCCTCATGCTCCATGACAAATCTGAACACATCTCCGCCTTTGCCGCAACCAAAGCAATGATAACGCTGGCGTTGCGGAGTAATGACAAAAGATGGAGTTTTTTCCTGATGAAAAGGACAGCATGCCTTGAATGTGGCGCCGGCACGTTTGACCGGGATATAACTGCCGATAAGATCGACAATATCAATCCGGCTTCTGATCTCCTCGATGATCTCTTCAGGTACGGCGCGATTCATGACACTCCCCGGTTAATTCAGGGATTAACCCTTGCCAAAGCCCGGATCCGGTCAGACACTTCATCCCTGCGAGCTTGCATCTCCGGATTGTTCGCGGTAAGTCGCAAATATTGACGGTAAAACTGAACCGCCCGCTTGCGACTGTCGACTGAATTCAGGTAATAATCCAGAAACACGGCAAAATTCAATGCCACAATATAGCTGTCGCCACCATGCTTATACGCTTGCATAAAACATTTCAACGCGCTCAAATTATTACCATGCTCGGCATATACCACTGCCATCTGGTTCCACGGTCCGGGTCGATTGGCGAACCGGGGGCTTCTTGCCAGTTTATTATAGATGTCCGCGGCGGACAGGAGTTTAAGCTTTTCTTCCACCTGCGCCAGTAGCAGCAGAGTGTTAACATCGTCGGGCTTGAGTTTTTCAGCGGCGCGCAGGTGGTTGACACAATCCTCATAACGCCCATGCTGAAACAGTATACGTCCAAGATTATACTGAACCCGAAAATTATCCGGTTCTATCTTTATGGCTTGACGCAAGGCTTGTTGCGCTTCTTCAGGATTGCCGCAATTTTCCAGACACAGGGCATACATCGTCAACGCGGTAACGTCCCTGGGGTCTTGTTCCGTAGCGGTACGCGCCAGAACTCTAGCCTTATCCCAGTTTGCGCTCTTTGCCTCATCATAGGCCAACGTCAGCAGTTCGGCATTGTGTTTTACCTCTTTGCCGCAGGAACACAGCAACAGCAACGCCCCCACAGCCATTAACATATTGATCACGATACCGGATTGTTTTTTCAACACTCAGTCCCCGCGAATTTAGTAGATTTAAAAAATAAAATTGCTCAATGACTATAACCTAAACCGGATAGAAGAATTTTTCAAGAGCCGGTCCCGCCTTTTATAAAAACTTATCGGCTGTCAGGTAAAACGAGGAGACGGACAAAAGTCTCGGCTGCAATATTTTTTCTTTTTTTTAAACGTCTGTCAGTCCCGTCCCCCAAAAACCACGAAGAAACGAATAACGCCAAGAATTAGTTGTATAACTAATTCATTTTGACGCCCTTCGTACTATTCATGGTAATCCCGAAATGTTAATTTTTCAAATTACAAATTATAAAGCATTTGCAATGCGCCATCATGCGGTTTACTGTACAATATCAACACAACACAGGGGGTATTATGTCTTACAACAGACTGACTATGACAGTAGGAGGCGGAATCATAATTGCAACCATTCTCAGCGGATGCGTCAGCCCGGCTGAAGTTGCGGAAATCAAAGAAACGACAATATACCAACAGCAACAGATCGATCAGCTTGAAGAAAGTATCGCCATCGGACAAGAGCAACTGGAAATAATTCAGGAAATGCTCGCGAATAAGACTTCAAACCCGGATGACCTGCAAGGTCAACTCGTTGACGCGATTATGTTTATACTGAAAAACGGCAACGCCCACACTCATCATAACGCCATAAGCATACTCGGGATGATCGGCGGCGAAAAAGCGGAAAGCGCTTTGCTGAAATTGATAAAAACCTATCCTAATCATAGCAACATCATAGTTCAAGCACTCAGAAATAGCAGGTCGCCAAAAATACGTGGGCTAATCATTGATATGATAAAAAATGATCGCGGGGACACGCTTAACAATATTGCCTTTGTTTTTGAAACACATGGCATTCAGATATTTACCGTCAAAGACATTCCTTTGCTTGTAGATTTACTGTACTCCAGTACGCCAAATTTTCATAACCGTCACGGACGCAATACCCTTATCACGTTAATTACTTCTTTGGACAATGACAAAGGCGCTGATTTAATCTGTAAAGAAATTCTTACTACCAACCCGCAGCAACATTACGAATTGATAAGCAGGATATCCAACCAAAATATATTCATAGATTCGGACAACTGGATCAAACTGATCGACGCTATGGGTTTTCCCGACAACGCCAACGTCAACTCCTGCAACATTATTCTCAACGCAATCCAAAGATCCGGGGACTGGAGAATTACAGAGGCGATCCTGCCCTGGGCTGATTTTGTCAGGACAAACAACAATATGTATCACACCTATATGAATACCCTCACTCAAATGTGCGATCCGCTGGCGGCTCCGGTTCTACTCAAGCTCATCAAAAACCCGAACAACAGGCAACGTTATAATCTGAACGAATTTCCTGGCATAGTCAAACAGCCAGACGGGGAATATACCCTGGTGGACGACGCAACAATGGAAAAACTGCTGAATAATCGCAAAAAGCGAATAGCCAGCCTTAAAGAAGCAAGCCGAAGACGCAGGGAACTTTTAAAGAAACAGTCATCATCCGAAAAAACATTATAAGCCCTTGTGAATTTTCCACGGGAGTTTATATTGTTTATTAGAGCAAAAACCTAAGAGGAGTACAAAACATGAAGTCTTCATTGGAAAATATCAAGGCGCGGATATCCAACTCAGAAAATCTAAAAAAACTCAACAAAGACGAACTCATAGAACTTGTGGACGAACTTTATGAGGAACTTGACCAGCTTGCCCATACCGACCGCCAACGCGCCGACAGCGTCGATGGCTTCGCTACCGCTACCACCAATGAAGTAACTCGCGACGGCGACACCAGCAAGACCTTGGACTTCGCACTCAAGGGGCTCTCCAGCTCAGTGGAAGAACTGGAAATATCCCACCCCCGACTGGCATCGGTAGTGAACCGCATCTGCATGATGCTGTCTGACATAGGAATCTGAACATAAAAAACATATTTGTAAGCGTCAAGACTTGGAGCAGATGCATTATTGTGCTATACTTATGACAATTAAAGTGTTCCAGTATTACATAAATCAAATATATTATAAAAGAAGAGGGTGTATATGCAATTAGATGTCCAATGGTTTATCGCTGCCCTCGTCAGTGAAGAACTGATGACCAGAGAAGATTGTCTCAAAGTGCTTGAAACGGTCGGACTGGAAGCGGACATTTCCGAGGTGGCTCAGGAAGCCTTGAATCTTGCCTCGCAAAGTGTCAGTGAAGATGAAGCCGAAGAATTGCTTGAGCCTTTTGAAACAGCGGCCGAATACGCAGTGGAACAAGCCGAAAGCGGAGAGCAATTACCCGAAGATTACCGCTTGAGTCTGTTCGGAGAACTGCTCCAGCCCGAGCCCGTCACTCCTGAACCGCCAAAACCTGCAACTCCTGATTTGGCAAAAATACTGGCTGACCCGGGAAGACATTCGGAATCATCCGGCGAACACAAATCCCTGCCCTCATTGCCAAAACCCAAACTTGACGGACTGAAAACATCCAATCTG
>JAFGXT010000163.1 GCA_016936495.1 Victivallales bacterium | reverse complement strand
TATAATATATTGCAAATAACATACAGGATTAAAACGTCGTGAAAAATTCAATCATCCATGGTAAGCTTATATACAAAGTTGGCGACAGCAGTACTTATGGGGTGAACTGTGGCGCTTATCCACGGCATAATTTTATTGACAACCCTTTGGGGCTGCAAGGGGATCCCTTTGCTGTATACGCAGCCGGAAGCGATGAATGGATCCCCGGTTGCGAAAGAACGCGGATATGCAGCGACGTGAGCTCATTTGAATTGGTGGATGAAGGTGTCATGTCCTACAAATCCCCCCGTGGAGTTTTTCAAATACCGGAACAACATGTTTTTCTGGTTCACTATCAGGAAGACAGCGAAATGCAAGCTTTATCCGACCGGGTGCTGAAACGAACGATTATTATGCCGGGCAGCATCAGCGCGCAGATCATCGATGCGATGGGACTTAAATATGTGGATGTCATAGATGTGAGCGGCGATAAGGAAATCGGCGAATATTTCACCCGTATAACTGAATTACTGACAGCGCAAGAGCCCGGTTTCAGTGTAAAGGCATCGGAATTGAGTTTTGGTCTGACGTTGAAGTTGAGTAATCTAAACCGGACGCGCGGCTATCCGCCCGAATTGTCCCGGATTCTGGAGCTTGTTCATACTAACATCAGTCATAATTTCAGCTTACGTGAACTCAGCGATTTTGCCGGGACAAGTCCGCGTACTCTCAACAACATGTTCACGAAATTTTTTGGACAGAGTCCAATTGATTATATCTTACACCATCGAATCAGAGTAGCGGAAAGGTATTTGCTGGATTATCAGCGACGAATCAAAGAAATAGCCAATGATTTGGGATATGCCAATCAATTTTACTTTGCCCGTGATTTTAAGAAACGTACGGGAATAAGTCCGAGCGAATTTCGCAATAAAAAGCAATCAAGCACTTTGGAAAATGAAAAAAAATAACCTTTACATCTGCTCGTTTGTCTGTCGGTGGCTAAAGTCGACGCGTAGATTTTAGTGTTTTGGCGCATTTGCGAGATACGCCGCTGGATGACTTCGGAGGAGTATAATCGCGTATGACCACGCGTTTTATATTCCATTTGAGCAACTTCTCTATCTTTTCCAGAAGCTTCGCTTCATCAGGAGATACCAGCGAAAAAGCCTGTCCCTGACGCCCGGCTCTGCCCGTCCTGCCGATACGATGGATATACACCTCCGGGCGCTCCGGCAGCTCGTAATTGACCACACATGGCATATTGTCAATATCCAGTCCGCGCGCGGCTATATCGGTGGCGGCGAGCACCTTGATCGCGCCGCTTCTGAAATCGTTCAGTACCTGGATACGCTCGGACTGCTCTTTGTCTTTGTGAATAGCGGCGGCGGAGATGCCAGCTGTGGTCAGCGTTGCGGTAAGTTCATCCGCCGCCTTTTTTGAGCGCGTGAACACCAGTACCTGACTGTAATTTTCCTGTTTTATAATATGTGCCAGCAAATCGGCTTTACACGCACGGGGGATCATTATGACATTCTGGCGTATCTTCTTTGCCGCCGAATTAGGCGGAGTTACTTCTATGTGTTCAGCCGGACACGACAGCATTTCATGGATCATGCGCTTCACCTTACCCGAAGCGGTGGCGGAAAACAGTAAAGTCTGACGTTGTTCCGGCAACTCCGCCACAATCTTGTTCATATCATGGATAAAGCCCATGTCCAGCATCCGGTCAGCTTCATCAAATACCAGTATCTGAACATTCCCTAAATTGATATTGCCCTGTCTTAGATGATCAAGCAAACGTCCCGGCGTGGCGATGATTATATCGACCCCTGCTTCGAAAACTGCGGTCTGCACACGCATTTTCACCCCGCCATATACAGCCGCGGCACGAAACGGTAAACCTGCTTTTAATTCACAAGCACTCTGTTCCACCTGGATTGCCAGCTCACGGGTGGGCGTAAGAATCAATACCCGGGGCAGGGGCTGTGCCTCGCCCGAACGCTTGAGCAACTCCAGTATCGGCAACATGAACGCGGCGGTCTTACCGGTACCGGTATGAGCTCCGCCGAGAATATCCTTGCCTTCAAGGATACGAGGAATTGATTCAGCTTGAATTTGAGTGGGATGTTCGTATCCCAGCGAAGCTATATTCTCCAGCAATGGCGACGACAAGCCTAGTTGTTCAAAACTCACTTGCACATTATTAAGATCCATACTGCCGCCTGTTTAAAATTAAGTTTATATCAAAATACCAGTTAAATATATTCAAAAGCATCAGGCTTGCAAGCTATAACACAAAATTAGTCAATGAAAAACCTTCCCTAACTGCTGCGACATACATTTTTACTGTTATCACCATCAACATTAGGGGTGAGATTAGTATTGTCTTCATTATCAGCGTCAGTACCGGACACTTCCATATCGGGGGGCATAAACATATAACTGGCAATAACCGGCAGTGGATCACGACCGGTCAGGCAACGGAACCATGCAGGGACGGCGCGTGGTGCTTGAATTTCACGCGGTGGAGTAACTCGCCTGTAATTCTTGACAAAATCACGTATGAAAGAAGGTATTTCATCCGCTTTCCCATACCAGATAAACGCCGCACCCTGTCTACCTACATCTTCAGGACATACCCACGGGCTTAAAAGCGGATTTGCATTAAAAAACGCTACGGGAGAATCTGGAGAATAAACCACTACACCACAGGAAGTCTGGCGGTCGCCAATAACATATTTCAAAGGTTTCTTAAACTCTTTGTTCCATGCTTCTGTAATCATCATGGCAAAGGATTCTGAGGGAAAGTTTTCGTAATCGCAGTATAATTTCACATATCCCTGATGCCACGTGGAACGTATGGCAAATATCAACGCGAACATTACAGCCAGGCCAGTGATGATAGTATTGAATAGGCACAAAGAAAAACCATTAACGGCCGGCCGATAATAGAGAACAGCAAACAATCCAGTAAGAGCAAAGCATGGAACCACCCATGAATAATTTATTTTCCCCCCGGTAAGCAGCGAAAAAAGCAGCATGAGAGTAAAAGGAGCCCAGCACATAATGACTATAAAAAAACGGTTGAAACGGTATTGTTCATCCTTCATTGGAGCACTTGACGCACGGCAAAGAAATACACTCAAAGGCAACAATATAAGTACCAGTACGCCTGCGGCGCGATTCAAGGCGCATAACGGATTGTTGAAATTGACAGACAATGGCAAACTCTGATTCTGCGGATTCAGGCCGGCGCGACCAAAGGCATAGCTGATCGCGGTTCCCTCGTTCTCTATAAGAAAAATAAGATTAGGAAGGGAAATCAGTAACAGAACAATTCCCGCAAGATACACTCCCGGACGTAAAAAGGCTCGCCTTCCGCGTGGTGTAAACAGCATAACAATAAACATCGACACAAAAATCACCGGAGCCAGATACTTGGTCATCAGAGCTAAGGCGGAGAAAAAACCTACCAGTAGCCAATATCTTAATCTGTTTCCGTTCAATGCTTTATAGAAAAATAGATAAATAAGCGGCCATAGCCCCAATGCCATTACATCGTCGCAGAGCTCAACCGATTTTATTCCGTAAAAATTAATCGCCGCCAGAGATACCGCCGCCACATAGGCTTGCCTGGAATTAACCATTTTTCTCGCCAACAACCATACAGATGTTATTCCTGTCGCGACAAAGACCTGACTAAGTAAATAATTTACCCACAAAGATTTGCCGGTAATCAAATAAGAATAATACCCCACCCAGGCTCCAAACCATGGATTTTTATCATACCCCCATTGAAAATTACTCCCCCATACAATATTTTCCAAAACATCAATAAAGCTGCTTTCAAGAAAAATCAACGGCAACAGAAACCATAATAATGTCCAGCCAGCTAAAAATACATAAAACATGCGTCGAAGACGCGATTCTGAAAAATCCGGATCATCTTCAAATTTTTTACAAAATCCCGTTTCCCGAAAACGGAAAATATTTTTCCACATAGAACAAATTCCCTTCAATCACACACTGTATGAGCTTAATGTAATATTTCCCTGATACCGATTGCCCATTGACAATATATAATATTTGCAATTGCATTTTTACGTGTCAAAGCCATCTTGAACAGAAACTTATTCTTCCTGTTTTTGACCTTTTGCGTATTTGCCCGCCAACTTTTTGAGCGCGAACACCTGTTTGGGACTCAGGCGTTTGCCTTCGCCTGCCTGACGCTTGATGGACTCATAAAACTCTTTATCATCATAGACGCGACGTCCCTTTTTAGTAGGCTCCGCCCATTGAGTTATTTTTGACATTTCTTCAAGTATCTTCGTAACCTCCGGATCGGCGGCGACTGCTTCCTGCTCTTCCGCCTGAACTCCAAGTCCGGCAATAATACGGTCAAAATCTTTCAGTTGATCTTTGTATTTTACCGCGAAACGCGCGACCACCGCAAGCTGCTTATCGGAAAGTTTCTTACCCGACTCAACTTGCTGCCGGATAGAATCCAGAAATTTTTTATCGTCATAGGTTCTGCCTCTGCGGGTCTCAGGCTCCGCCCATTTGACCGAGGCGAACGCGTCAAAAACATCGGCATAGCGAGCTATGTCATCACTGGATGCGGCGGATTCCTCTTGTTTTTTCTGCTGTTCAACAGCTTTGCCCCATGCCTCTTTCAGTTCATCGGCAAAACCAGCAGTTTGCGCGACCTGTTTA
>JAFGXT010000162.1 GCA_016936495.1 Victivallales bacterium | reverse complement strand
CCGATCTGATCCAGCGACGATGCGAACGCCACCAGTCCGTAACGTGATACGCGCCCGTAAGTGGGCTTGAGTCCGACTACGCCGCAGAATGCCGCAGGCTGACGGATCGAACCGCCGGTATCTGATCCCAGTGAAACCGGAACTTCAGACGCCGCTACGGACGCTGCGGAACCGCCGCTGGAACCGCCTGGAACCCGTTCGATATCCCAGGGATTGCATGTTTTCTGCCAGGCGCTGTTTTCAGTGGACGAGCCCATGGCGAATTCATCCATATTCAGTCTGCCCAGCGGAATAAAGCCTTTGCTTCTGAGTTTTGCCACCACAGTGGCATCATAGGGAGATTCCACTGGCGCGAGTATTTTTGAGGCGCAACTGCAAGTCTCTCCCTGGGCTACGATACAATCTTTGATTCCAATGGGTACGCCGTCATATTCGCTTAAGGTTTTGCCGTCCGCGCGGCGTTTGTCGGAAGCATCCGCCTGCGCCATCACCATGTCGCGATTTATTTTCAGAAATGCCTTAACCTTGTTTTCCACTGCGTCGATACGGTCAAAGTATGCCTGACACAGTTCGCGGGAGCTGAAATCGCCTTGGCTGAGACCTGCCGCCGCGCCTTTTAAAGTAAGTGCACTTACATTTATACTCATGATCACATCTCCTCGCTTGGCAGGACTTTAGGCACTTTGACAAGTTCGTCGTCGATCACCGCCGGAGCGTTTTTCAGCATGACGTCGCGCGCAAAAGGTTGTCCGGCGACGTCTTCGCGCCAGACGTTACTCAACGCCGCCGCGTGAGCCGTGGGTTCTATTCCTGAGACGTCAAGTTCGTCAAGCTGTTCGATATAACCGAGGATCTCTTCGAGATCATGCTGGAGGCGTGCTCTGGTCTCGTCATCCAGCTCCAGACGCGCGAGCTGCGCGACATAGCCCGCATCGATATTGACTTTTCCGCTCATTATATTTCTCCTCAGGCCGTCATAGCCTTGAATATTTCTTATAAAATCACAATCCCGGCATAAATTTCCGGGATTGTTTTTCCGGGCTTATTCAATCCCGGCATATGTTAATTTCTAAAATTATCAGGCCTGTTCCAGCTCGATAGTTTTGGTTACCAGATCGCAGACTTCGGTCGGACCGAAATACTGGATCGGGCCGGGATAGACGTAATCTGTTTCAATCGCCCAGCGTTCACGCATTTCCGCGAATTTGAGGAAAGGTGCGCCGTCGAGTTTTACCAGAGCTTTCTGGATGACCGGCTTGTCTTCGCCGTGGCGTCTTTCCATATTCATCATCATTGTAATCGGAATACCACCGGCGATCCACTGATCTGAATCTTTGGTGGTGTTGCGTACGGAAGACATGTAGCCGGTCTTGCCAGTGCCAAGCAGAGCGGCGGCGGTGAAGCCCAGGCTGTAGCAATAATCCGCATCGTAGTTTGATGGCGCGGCGCAACGACCTTCGTAGCCGAAGAAATGATGCTGAGTGCTGAATTTTCCTTTGTACTCGCCCTTTGCCGCCATGTCTTTGAGTTTCATGGCAACCATTTCAGACAACAGTTTTTCTGTTTCGATCAGGGACACCTGAACATTGCCGTGCGGGTCGCGTTCCATGCACAGCTGGAGCTGAATGGATTGCGGCAGGCTGTTGAAAGTCTTTGCGGTTCCATCGCCGAGGTGGCTGCTCAAAAACGCTATCTTCTCATCCTTGCTCAGTCCGGCGAAAGTTTTTTCCTCTTTGGCGAGCAGGTCATTGAGTTCGCTGATAAGGACTTTCATTTCGGGTACGAACTCGATCAGACCTTCAGGGATCAACGCTACGCCGAAGTTGCAGGATTTAGCGGCGCGTGCTGCGACGATTCCGGCGATATAATCGACAATCCCGGTCAGGGTCATTTTCTTTTCCGCCACTTCTTCGGAAATGATACAGATGTTCGCCTGAGTCTGGAGCGCGCATTCGAGAGCGATATGTGAGGCGCTGCGTCCCATGAGTTTGATGAAATGCCAGTATTTCTTGGCGGAATTGGCGTCGCGCTGGATGTTGCCGATAAGTTCGCTGTAAACGCGGCAGGCGGTGTCGAAGCCGAAAGACGTTTCGATGTATTCGTTTTTCAGGTCTCCATCGATAGTTTTCGGGCAACCTGCCACCTGAATCGGGATATTGTTTTTCTTGTAATATTCAGCGAGCAAGCAGGCATTTGTATTTGAGTCATCGCCGCCGATGACGACCAGCGCGTTGATTCCGAGTTTTTCGCAGTTGGCTCTGCCGGTTTCAAATTGTTCTTCGGTTTCAAGTTTGGTTCTGCCGGAACCGATCATATCAAAGCCGCCGGTATTACGGTAAGCGTCGATGATCTCGAAGGTGAGTTCCATGTATTCATTTTTGACCAGACCGTCGGGTCCCTTGAGAAATCCAAATACACGACTGGCGGGATTGATGGACTTTACGCCGTCAAAAATACCGGCGATGACGTTGTGTCCACCGGGAGCCTGACCGCCGGAGAGGATCACGCCCACGTTGACGGCCTTGCCTTCGCCGTTACCGCCTACGTCAAAAGTCAACTGCGGGCTGCCGTAGGTGGTCTGAAAAAGTTTTTTGATCTGTTCCTGATCGGCAATGGATTCAGTGGCTTTGCCTTCCACCAGTTTCGCGGCGGCGGCGCCATGGCGCAGGGCTACCGGAAGTTTGGGTTTGTAAGCAAGGCGGGCTTTTTGCAACGGGGATATTGCAGTCATTGTTTTCTCCTGATAAATATATTGATAATTATAAAATAAAATGCTTTCTTTCTTTGAAAACCGCAAGTGATACGCTAACTCTATTTACAAAATAATCAAGCTTTTAAGCATAAAAAATCATCTGTAAATGCATCATAAACAAGTCATGTGTGCGGACGTTCTTTTGTACATGATTAAGACCGGCTTGACAAACTTATGGGATATGTTATATTTTTGTTGCGTGTAATTAAGTTTTTTTATGAAAAACAACATAAATTAATCAAGGAGATTCCAAGACATGAGTATTTTGAATTTGAGACCTGCCGAGGATTGCCGTTACGACATCATTTCATTGGGAGAAATTATGCTGCGCCTGGATCCGGGCGATGGCAGAATCCATACCACCCGTACTTTTCAGGCATGGGAAGGCGGCGGTGAGTATAACGTGGCGCGTGGTCTGCGCCGCTGCTTCGGCAAACGCGCCGGAGTTGTAACCGCGTTCGCCGACAACCCGGTAGGACGGCTGGTCGAAGATTTTATCATGCAGGGCGGCGTCGATACTTCTCTGATCAAGTGGGTTCCTTATGACGGGCTCGGTCAGACTGTCCGCAATGGTTTGAACTTTACCGAACGCGGCTATGGCATCCGTGGTGCCAGAGGTTGCTCGGATCGCGGCAATACCGCAGTGTCGCAATTGAAAAGAGGCGATATTGACTGGGAATACATCTTTGGCAAACTTGGCGCGCGCTGGTTGCATACCGGCGGCATTTTCGCCGCGTTGTCCGCCACCACTCCGGAAGTCGTGATCGAAGCGATGCAGGCTGCCAAAAAGTATGGTACTATCATCTCTTATGACCTGAATTACCGTCCGTCCCTGTGGAAGTCTATCGGCGGACCGGCAAAGGCTCAGGAAGTCAACCGTGAGATAGCCAAGTATGTTGATGTGATGATCGGTAACGAAGAAGATTTCACCGCGTGTCTTGGATTTGAGATCGAGGGCGTGGACGAAAATCTCACTAATCTGGAAATCGACGGTTTCAAGAATATGATTAAAAAAGCGGTAAGCGCTTATCCGAACTTCAAAGTCGTCGCTACAACTCTGCGCGGTGTGAAGAGCGCTACCATCAACGACTGGGGCGCAATCAGCTGGGCAAATGGCGAATTTTATCAGTCCACGCATCGTCCCGAGTTGGAAATATTCGACCGCGTAGGCGGAGGCGACAGTTTCGCGTCCGGTCTGGTGTACGGTTTGATGACTTTCAACGACGCCGGCAAAGCGGTGGAATACGGCGCGGCTCATGGCGCTCTTGCCATGACCACTCCGGGCGATACGTCCATGGCTCTGCTTTCTGAAGTTGAAAAACTCGTCGGTGGCGGCAGCGCCCGCGTAGATCGTTGACGATTGCAATAACCGCTTGATTCTTTATTGTCCGCCTGCCTTTAAGGTTTGTCCTTAAAGGCAGGCTTTTTTCTGCTTGCTATTATTTTTTTAGAAAAAAACTTTTTTATATGGTATAAGGTGTTGACATGATGGCTTTGATGTCTTATACTATATACTACACTATAGTAATACTGAAAAAGAGATATAAATGAAGAGTAAATTTATACAGATAGCGGAGCAGTTGCTGGCGGATATTGATAGCGGACGTTATACTGGGCGTCTACCGTCGGAGCAGGAATTGGCAAAGATATTCGACACTACGGCGGTAACGGTGCGCAAAGGTCTGGATCAACTTTTTCATCAGGGAGTGATTGAAAAAGTACCGTATGTGGGGACATTTGTGCGTCGTCGGGAATTGCCGGTGGTACGGATATTCTGGCCAGACGTGCCATTCAGCCGTGAAGAGAACGAGGCGATAATAAATGCGGTTACGAAGCGGTTTTCCAGTGAGATAAAGGTGGAATTCTGTAGCCGGGGGCGTGATGATGAAACGCGTTTTTCCTATGATCTGCTGCGTGTAACCGGGACTTTGCGTTGTCCGTACGGCGAGGTGGCGGCTCCGTTGCCTCCTGAATACATGGATGAATTAATGCAGACCGGATATTTCAGCAAAGCCTTTGATGTACACCGTTTGGAAGATATGTATTATGCTTTGCCTTTGCTGTTTTCTCCATCACTGTTACAGCTTGACCGCACTTTACTGCCGGAAGGATTTCCTTGTCCTGAACCCTACGGCTTGAGCTGGGAATTTATCTTTAAATTGAAGGAACTTGCAGTAGAGCGGGGGTGGAAACTGTGGGACGCGTCCGCCATGCATACGCTGATGCGCTGTATGGTATTGGAAAGTTGTGATAAGCCGGGACGGCTGGCGGATGTGGACATTGAGCGCATGGAGAGAAATATCCGCCGGATATGGCCGCTGTTTGATCCGGCGTTGATGACTACGAAGCCTGAAGAAAACGTGCTGCTGAAATGGACTTGCCGCCAGTATATGACCAAGAGAAACACAAGCGAGGCACCGGTACTGTTGGCGTTTCCGCCGGAAAATCCAGACGGAGTTCGTTATAACGCGGCTTCCGGAGAGTTTATGATGTTGTCGGCGGGGGCGCGGGAACGGGACGCGGCGTTGAATGTGGCGAAGTTTTTTCTGTCAGAAGAAGTACAAGGTATCATAGGGCGTTACAAAACAGGGCTTCCGGTACTGAAAAGCGCGGCTTTGGATTCTATTGATTCACGTTTGTATCGTGACGATATGTTTATCAATGAGGAACGTAATATCATGGCGAACAACGCGGCGGAACATGAATTTGTACTGCGTCTGCGCACTCACTTTGAAAGCGTCATTGACAGCGAAATGAACCTGGAAAGCTTTCTGGACATGCTCAAATATGAAGTTAATACCGCAAAGCGGCGCAATCTGAACCGCGATATTTGGACAGAACAGCAGTATTACGGTCTGACTGGAATATAAAGTAATAAAGAGGTTATAAAAACATGCAGCGTAAGAGCATCCACCGCAAACAATTCACCACCGCCGGAGGCAGGGACTTTCAAGTGTCATATTTTACTGTTGCCGGAACCCGCCCCGGGCCGATTCTGACTATTATTGCCGGACAGCACGGCATGGAGCACAGCGGTCCGAATCTGCTTCCGGAGTTGATCGATGAGTTGGCGGAAACAGATTTTGCCGGAATCGTTCATGTTTGCCCCTGCGCAAACCCGCTCGCGCTGGAAATCGACTATGAGTTTTATCCTGAAAACGATGATCTTTCAAAAATCGATGACTACTATTATTCCATTTTTCGTCATTACTACTGTCCCTGGGGTTACGGGCGTGGCGATGGCGAAACTCTCTACAACATGAACCGTTTGTGGAATCATGACGGCACTCCTGGAGTGGCGGGCAGGATTGCCAGCTGGTTGTGGGGTGAAATATGTTCTGACGCCAATGTCATCATTGATATGCACAGCCTTCAGGCGGACAAGCCGGTTATTTTTAATAATCGGGAGAAAAGTGTCCCGCTTGCCCGTTTATTTGGCGCGGAGGCGATAATGATGCGTGATCCGGCTCCCAATAAATACAGGGGAGGGAATCTCTCCTGGCAGGGAGGAATAAAGCATAATCAATATGCTTTCTGTGTGGAATTTTCCTGCCAGCACGGATTGAAAGAATCCGAATACGAATGGGGTAAGCAGGGAATACGCAAGGTTATGACCGGAATAAATATGCTGGAAGGCGAGGTCGTACATCAGCATCCAGTCTGGAAAGTTTTGTACAAAAATTCCGGTCAGGTAATGTGTGCCGGCAAAGCCGGACATATCCGCTATAAGGTAAGGCTTTATGATTACGTTCGCAAGGGAGATGTGGTTTATGAAATACGTGATCTGGAGACGGTGGAATTACTGGAACAGGGTCTGGCTCCCAACGACGGGCTGGTGTGTAATATTTCTCATCTGCCGGTAATGAAGGTCAATGATACGGTCTGCTGGATCGCCGACGCGGAAAAAATTGCCAGTTCGGGTGAGGTTCTGGATAATCTCCCGCGCGATTTCTTTGAACAGTAAACAGATTTCAGGAGTAACATAATGTCAACATATATTAATATTTCACTGGATGGAAAAATTGATTTAGGCACACGTTCAGAAAACGATATAAGTGTTATCGCCACCGGGGATCTGGGGCTGCGGGGACCGGCGGAAGAGCTGTTGACCGCAGGTCGGACAACAGCAGTATTCGGCTCCATGCTGCCGGAACTTCTGGACAAGGATTTATCAGTAACCAATCTTGAAACCGTGATCTCTAACGGCGGCGAACCTATCTATAAATGCGGACCAAACATAAAATCCACTTCTGAAGCGTTCGCCGGAATCATTCCCGCCGGGTTTGACGTTTTTTCACTTGCCAACAACCATACCCGCGATTACGGCGATGACGCGTTTATGGAGACTATCCGGCACATCAATGCGGCAGGTAAAAAATATGTCGGCGGCGGCGAAAATCGTATCCGAGCGGCTGAACCCTTGCGACTGGACATAAAAGGTATTCCTTTCAGTCTGTTTTCGGCTACGATGCATAATATCTGCGAGGCGGGAACTGATTCTCCCGGCGCGAATGCGCTTGCTCCGGCGCCGCTTGCCGCTTCCATAGCCCGAGAAAAACATGAGGGACGTATAGTCATAGCATTTATTCATGACGGCAAGGAGCATGTGCCGTTTCCTTCGGTCAGGGTGCGCGAAAACTGCCGTGGCTTCGTCGATGCCGGAGCCGACGCCGTCATATGTCATCATCCTCATATCGTACAGGGTTTTGAACGTTACGGCAAAGGATTTATTGCTTACAGTCTCGGTAATTTTCTGTTCTATTCGCGTACGCCGGACACTGCTCCGGATTACTGGTGGAACGGCTATGCGCTGCGTCTGCATTTTAACAACATCGGTATCAGCGGCGTTGACGTCATCCCGCATCGCTCCGGCAAAAACGGTTGTATGGAAGTGATGTCCGGAGATATGCGCCGCGAGTTTATGGAAAAATTATCCAGGCTCAACGCCATTCTTGCCGATGACGCTATGTGCGATAAATACTATCATGCCGCCGTACAGAAATTTATTCATTATGAAAACAATATATCCGACTTGATAAAACTGCGGCAGAATGGGATAACTTCAGGTGATGAACACTTTCAGAAAGCCTTTTGGTGCAATCACATCCTTGACACCGAAGAACACCTTGACGCTCTGCGCTGTTTGACCAAAGCCATGGCGACGGAAAGTCCCGTAGAATATCCTGATGATTTAGAATATTATTGTACATAAAATAACGAACACGGAGAAGAAAAAATGAAAAAGAAGAATGATTTCACACTCATCGAGCTCCTTGTTGTGATAGCTGTCATAGCTATTCTTGCCAGTATGCTCTTGCCCGCGCTGAACAAAGCTAGATCTCAGGCAAAACGTATCGCTTGCGCGAACAAGCTTAAACAGATTGGTACGGCATCTCATGCCTATGCCGATGACTACGAAGGAATGCTGCCGAGAACCTATGCGCTGATCGGGGCGGGCGGTTATTTGCCTTTTGGAGATTCCTATACCATTTCCACCACCCGGACAGATGCGGAAATACAGGATTTTAAACGTAAACTGGATATATTGCGCTGCCCGGAGGACATCCCGTTCGGATACATATCCAGTAATTGGTGGTATTGTACCAGTTATGCTAAATATATGGAGTTGGGTAACTCCGGCATTTCCGCGCCTAAGCTTTCGCAGATAAGACGTGCCTCGCAACTTATTTATGTCATTGACAGCACCAACAAACAGTTCAGTAATCATACAACGATGAATCCAGCGACTCTTGGCGGCAATCGCCATAATCGCGGCTGGAATGTGCTCTTTGTGGATGGACACGTGGAATGGGGAACTGAAAACAATTTTAGTATGAGAAAAAATGGCAGCAATATTTTTCCTGTAAGGTGAAGAATGCGCTGACGCCATTGTACAATAATAAATAGGAGTTTTTGAAATGCGATTGAACAGAACAGGCTGCTGTGCCTTGATCTTTATGATGATTTTTATTTCCAACGCCGCCACCGGAGAAACACTGCAAGATTTTGCCGCTCCAACAAAAATAGATGAATCAATGTACGGTTGCGGACCGATGCTTAAACCAGGCAGGACATTTTATTTGTCTTTAAAAGGCAGTGATGACGCCGATGGGCTTTCTCCTGAAAAAGCCTGGAAGAATTTTAGTTTTGCCTGCGAACAGCTCAAGGCGGGGGATACTCTGCTTATCGCCGAGGGCGAATATGAAGAGCCGCGCGGCGTATCGCTGAACGAAAAGGACAACAGCAAAAACTATACGGAAAACTGTGGACAGCCGGGACGTCCAATACGAATAATGGCTCAGGATAACGCCCGGGTCATCATCCGTGGCGGTAAACGTTATGTCTTGAATACCGCTACCGATGGTTCCAATGCGGTCGTGCAGACAAGACTTGGAAAATTAAGAAATAACACCACGGTGTGGGAAGACGGCACAGGAATACAACTCGAAGACGCCGGGACTTTCGAACACGTAAAGGAGCTTCCCGGGACTTATTTTTTTGACGAAAAAGTCCGATGCTTATATGTGCATTTTTCCGACGGACTCAGTGGCTTGAACCGCGCTGTACGTGTTGAACACGCCCGGATAGGAATGCGCATTCATGGTAGTTATATCCTGATTAAAGGCTTATGGTTTATGAATTACGGCTGTGCCATCCTCATGCGCGCCAATTATGAACAGAGTAAGGGCAGAGTTTGCGGCGATAATAAAACTACTCATGTAACAATTGAGGATTGCGGCTTTTTCGCCAATTCCGAAACCGGGATAAATCCACTTGCCGTGCAATGGTGTCTGTTCAAAAACAATATCGGGGGAATGAACGGAAAACGAGGAACTATGATGAGCAAATATGAAGGCTTTACTGACAACCTTATCATTGGCAATCATTTCAGCGCGTCGCCGCCCACTTTACGTCGTTCCGGCAACCCGGTGTATTTCGCCATGAGTCATTACGGTGGAGTGTCGGCGCGTAATAAAATCATCGGTAACGTCCTCGATGATACTTTGGCTTTCAGATGGAAACCTTTTGCCACGCAAAGTATTTTTGAGGGCAACATTCTTACCGGTAATTTTTATCAAAGCGACATTTCCACCCGGCACGTAACTTCTCCGGCAATGCGCAGCATCCTTAGAAACAATACTATTCTGGGAAAACTCGGCTGGCATGGCGAGAGTTTGTCCGATGCTGACCGCCACCTTGACCGGCTCGATTCAGATAAGATATTTATAAACAATTATGTGGCGGGAGGCGACGCTTCTGCCGTGAAAACGGCGATGTTCGCGGATCCGGCATACCTTGATTTCAGACTTCAAAAAAACAGTCCTTTAAGAAATGAAGGCGTTGCTGGCGGCTGCCGGGGAGCTTTATCCAATAATGGCAGGATATTTTACGCAGGCAAAGGCGCGGACGGCATCCAGCAAAGCGTAAACGCTTTGCATCCGGGGGATACTCTGTATATTATGCCTGGAAAATATTCCGACAAGCTTACAGTAGCGGTTTCTGGCACAAAGGACGCGCCGCTGACGATACGCGCTCATGGCAGAGAACAAGTGAGTTTTCCTGCCGTGGAAATATCCGGCTCGCATGTCGTCATTGAAGGCATAAGCGTGTTTAACGCGAAAAATGACGCGTTTAGCATAAGCGGCACGCATGTAACACTAAAACATTGTATTGCTTTTAAAGCTTCCGGTAGCGGCGTCATGGCAAGCAAGGCTGAAAATCTCGCTTTACGCAATTGCACGCTGGCGGATAACGCCACCGGAATAACCTTGAAGGATTCGCAAGCTGTAAGCGTAAGAGATTCGATCATATCCGGTGGAAAACATTTGTCTGTTCTTGACGCCTCCGACCTTACCGCCAGCCATAATATCTATTATGGCGCCAATGGAATGCCTGAGCGGGACTTCGGCAGCATTATCGCCAATCCTTTGTTTAATGATTCAAATACCGGGGACTTGCGTCTGGCCTGGAATAGTCCGGCGTTGCGCGTGGAAGCGTTCAATTCTCCTGCCGGGGCGCTGCCTGCAATGACAAAAACTCCGTTAATAGCTAATGAAAAGGTACGGTTCATCGGCAGGCATTCCGCCGTTATTTACTGGAATACGCCTGAAGATGACACCACGGGAGAAGTAGAATACTGGATCAAAGGACAGGAACAAAAAAAACGCAAAGTTTCTTCACAAGGGCAAGGTACGCGCCATGTGGCGGGGCTTAATTCTCTGGCGCGAGATAAGGTCTATGAGTTTCGTATCATTGCCGAACGGCGCAGAGGCGGCAATGCGCTGGGAAAGGTTCATCAGTTCCGAACGCTTAGAGAAGTTCCCGCTCCCGTAACATATTACATTTCGCCACAGGGCAATGACGCAAATGATGGTTTAGGCATCTCTACCGCATGGCGCAGTTTGCGGCAGGCATGTGCCGCCGCCAATGCCGGGGATACCGTACTTCTCGCACCCGGAGTGTATCACGATCCGATAATACCTCTGAAAAATGGTAGTCAGGATAAACCACTTACATTTAAAAAGCATGGCGATGGTCAGGTAATTATCGACGGACAAGGCGTGTTCGCCACCGTCATCCTGCTCGAAGGCAAGATAAATATAAACATCGACGGCATAAGTTTTGATAATCTTCATCGCGGCAGGCGCGACGGGCTTATAATCCTGCAAAGCTGCCGTGATATAAAAATAATTAATTGTCGCGCCGGGGGCTGCTCAAAAATAGATTGGATGAGCGGAACTTTTTTCCGGGCGCGCAATTCTCGCAATATTATTTTGGAAAACTGTGTTTCCTGGGGTATGGATTATCCGATAGTGCTTGCGAGATGCCGGGACGTCATTATAAAAAACAATACCATTGTCGATTCCTCCATGTGCGGTAGCAGCATATGGACCAGCGACAATGTAACTCTGGTAAATAATTTGTGGTATAATTACGCCGTGCCCAGTAAAAAAACGCCTGCGCTGGTGTTTTTTGACGTGGGAAAATGCAAAATAACCAGTGATTACAATCTGGTCTTTTCCACTACTTCACAGCATCGTTTCGGCGAGGTCAAAGATATACGGTCAAGACCGCTTGTTTCCGGCGTCGATCTGGCTGAATGGCGTAAGCTTACCGGACATGATGGCAACAGCATTCAGGCTGACCCCTTGTTCATGGATTACAAAAAGGGGGATTTTCGTCTGAAACCCGGCAGTCCGGCAATCGGTAAAGGCATGAACGGAGAAAATATCGGTGCAACCGGATCAGCTGTTTTAAGACCTTGATGTGGAATATTTCCAAATTTATTTATTTTAAAGTTCAAAGGCACATTTGTCTTTTGGTCTTGCAATGCTAAAATAAATGAAATTTACAGAATTAATCCATAGTACGGGGATGTAATGGACACTACTTCAAGTAGGCGGGGAGCCTGGACTTATAATATTCTTTTAAAACAGGCTCCTTATATTGTTTTGTGGGGCGGGATTCTAGGATTTGCTATCTTTCAAAACTTTTTCCGACTTGTTTCTATCAATCTGATATATTATATAGTGCTGGAATACAAAGACATTTTCCCGGAAGAGCTGATGTTTTCTTTGTTTACGGGCATGATAATCACCTCTTACACTTTTTATTCGGCGGGGCGCTCGTGGGAACGGAGCACTAAAGAAATCGCCCCGGTATTTTATCCGCTGGTGTTGTTGATCCCGTTCTTCTTTATCCCGATTGGAGTTCATACGCCACTGATATTTATCGCGACGGTAACAGTGATGGTGTTTAGATATTTTCGTCTTATAAGCCAGGAGGCGGAGCTCCATTTCCGGCAGTTTGATTTTAAACGTAAACGCACGGGACTGATTATCGTGGCGTTGTTTTCGGCAGGCTTTGTCGCCTATGGTTTCTATATACAGAAAAGAGCTTTCGACGGGATGTATCTCTGTTGGAGCGACTGGGCTTACTTCTATGAGTCAATGCGCAATACGTTGTCGGGTAACTGGTTCTGGCTCAATATACGACATATGAATTTCATGGGTGTGAGATTTTATCCTGGTTTGACTATTCTCCTGCCATATATAATGCTTTTTGATAATGAGTATGCTTTTTTTCTGATGAGTTCAGTGGTGTTGGTGTCTGGTGGAGTGATCATATATCTGCTAGGACGTCGGTTGAAGTTTTCATTGTTTGAGAGCACTTTTTTCGCGCTGGGCTATTTGCTTATACCGGGTGTTTTCAATATGAATCTAGCTATTTTTTATAGTTTTCATGAGATATATTTTGTTATACCTTTAGTTTTTCTGACCTTTTACTTTTTCGAGGGCAAACGTTATGTTCCGGCGCTGTTGCTGTTTCTTTTTTCTATGACCTTCAAGGAGACGGTGCCGGTTTTGTGGCTCGGTTTCGGAGTTGTATTTGTGTTGCAGCGTCGTTTCAAACTGGCGGCATTCGTCATTATTACAAGCTTGACGTATTTCTCTCTGGTAAATTTTATGGTTATGCCATGGATTCGTCAAGGTATGACCGATATTTCTCTAGTGCGTTACCACAAGCTTGGAGACAATGCTTTGCAGATAGCGCTTTCGCCTTTTATCAGACCGGATGCCTTCTGGGGGGCGTTGTTCCGTCCGGGAACATTTTATTTTCTTGGTACGCTGCTGCTCCCAGTTTTTATTTTGACTTTGAGCTCACCTCTGATGCTCCTGGCAATGAGTATGGTTTTTGTGTTCTTATGTATCGAGTCAACAGATCAGACTCAGAATATTATGCTTCATTATCAATCTATGATAATTACGGTCATAATGCTCAACTCCATGTATGCATATCAACGTATGAAAAACGGGCGGACAAGTCCATGGTTCAATATTCTTGGATTCGGAATGCAAAGCAAAGTCGGCGTCCCAGTGGCGGTCATCGCTTCAACGGCGGCGTCATTGCTGCTTTGCGTTTTGTTTCTGACGCAGAACCATATCTCTAAAAATGGAGTAAGTCATTTTAT
>JAFGXT010000161.1 GCA_016936495.1 Victivallales bacterium | reverse complement strand
TCGAGATGACGGAAAAGAAAATTGGCGCTATGCTGGTGGAATGTAATGCCCAACCCGGAGAGTTTTCCGGAATTCTTACCGAGCGCGACATTATACGTTGTTGTGCCGGAGACCGTAATCTGGATAAAGTCATAGTGAGTGAAGTGATGAACAGCAATATGGTCAGTGTGGACGTCGATGAACCGCTGCGTTCGGTGGTGGCGCTTATGGCTGAATCGCATATCCGCCATATAGTACTTACACGCGAGGGCAAGATAGTCGCGCTCGTTTCCATTCGGGACATTATGCACGCCAATGATCAGGAAAAAGATATAACTATTGCCGAATTAAGTGATTTTGTAGGTTGCAACAGACGTAACAACGTTTATTGAACTTTGCGTAATCCAGCGGCATAGGCTCCGTCATGAATCGTGGTGGGGAGCAGTTGCGTCTCCTGCACCAGGGTGAATTCTGGATTGTCCGCTATAAAAGCGCTTATCTGGAGGTTATTTTCTTCTTTTTCGATGCTGCATGTGCTGTAGATGAGTTGTCCGCCGGGTTTTAATAAATTGGCTGCGGTATTGAGAATATTGCGCTGAAGTTCTTTTAATTCATCAAATTTGCTCGCGGAAAAGCTCCAAAGCGCGTCTGGACGATGCCGTCCGACGCCGGTGTTGGAGCAGGGGACGTCCAAAAGAATCAGGTCAAATGATTCATTGCGAAAGGGTGGTTCGAGCGCGGAAGCGGTGATGACATGATTGTTGCTTCCTGAGTTGATAAAGTTTTCGCGAGTGAGAAGCTGACGTTTATATGATCTGTCGCAGGCGAACACATTGCCGTCGTTGACCTTTTCCGCGAGCATGAGGCTTTTACCGCCGGGAGCGGCGCACATATCCAGCACCAGATGTTCTTTGTTGAGTTTTGCCATGTAGGGAGCTAAAGCGGTGGCGGGATCCTGAATGTAGATCATACCTTGGCTTGTCCAGCTTTTTTCAATAAGTTTTCCCGGAGCGGCGCAGGAATAGAACGAGTTTTGTCCTGCCCATTCCGGCAGTTCCAGCGGCGTCGCCTGTAATTCTTCCAGTTCTTCTTTGGGCAATGGCTTGAGCGCCCGGAACGTCATGGCAGGAGGCGACTTCAGGGCGTCGGCGAGCTGTCGGAGTTGTTCAGTAGAAAAAATTTTCTTCCAGCGTTTCACCAGTTCGGGGCAGGCGTTAAGGCGACTTTCCAAGGGAATATTTGAAGTATAAGAGTTTATGTCAACGGTTCCGGCTTTGCGCAGTACGGCGTTTATGAATCCCGCCGGTTTGGAGCCATAACGTCGTTTGGCATAGGCTACCGCCACATTGACCGCCGATTCCGGGGATATGCCGTCCATGAAGAATATCTGCGTACAGGCGGCGGCGATGACTCTTTTCTGTTGATTTTTGACTTTGGGAGCCAGTTCTTTTATCAACCGGTCAATTACTGCCTTGTTGCGGTAGTAGGAGAACAGCAAACTGGTAATGGTTTTTCTTAGCGCTGGATCGTTTTTCAGTCCGTCGTCCAGATACTGATCAAGTGGGATTCCGTCGCGTTCACGCGCTTCAATACCTTCAACGGCGTATTTTAAAATGGTTTCAGATTTATTATTTTTATTCATGAGTTTTATTGTATTAATTGATTTATGGCACTGTAATATAGTCTGCTTTGTGCTATAATACCTGTCTGAAAGTAAAAAGAAAGTGAAGATTTATGCCGGAAATGTTAAAAGTTATTATATTGGCTGTGATTCAGGGGGTTGCGGAGTTTTTGCCGGTGAGCTCATCTGGACATTTGGTGGTGATGGGGAAGTTGCTGGATTGGAATCCCGAGACATCTGTACTTCTGAATGTGGTGTTGCACGCCGGAACTCTGGCGTCAATTCTTATATTTTATTTCAGAGAATTGCTGGTTCTGCTGAAAGAGGGAAACCGTAATGTTATCAAATTGATTATTGTCGGGACGATTCCGGCTGTGATAGTCGGGTTTGCGGTTAAGCTTTCCGGAGTGGATAAGTTGCTGTTTGATAATATTTGGGTATCGGGAATAGGATTTTTGATTACTGCCACATTGTTGAAGGTCGGTATGCGTGCTGATCAAGATATGAAACCAGTGGCGTTGGAACGGATGGGGGTTCGCCGGGCTTTGCTTGTCGGGCTGGCGCAGGCATTTGCTATATTGCCGGGAGTGTCGCGTTCCGGATCGACTATTTCGGTAGCGTTGAAATGCGGGGTTGGTAAGGCGGACAGTGCCAGATTTTCGTTTATGCTGGCGATTCCGGTGATTGGGGGAGCCGCTTTGCTGGAGATGGTGTCGGCGGTGCGGAAAGGAACTGTAAATTTTAATATTGCGGAGTTATTGCCTTTGGCGCTTGGTTTTATGGTGTCGGCGGTGGTGGGATATGTGTCGTTGAAGTTGTTGCTGACGGTGTTGCAGAAAGGAAAACTTGCAATTTTCTCAGCTTATTTATATACTGTAGGTATTATTGTTATTATTTGGAGTATCGCGGGTATGGTCGCGTGAGCGCGGCTTTCAAAAAAAGAACAAAATCTGGAGAAGATTATGGCTGATACAGGCAATATAATGTTTTTGGGAGCGGGGCGTATGGCGTCGGCACTTGCCGGAGGGCTGGTCAAGAGCGGACTTAAAGAAAAAATATGCGCTTATGATGTTTCAGGTGAAGCGGTCAAGGCTTTTTCCAAGTCAACCGGAGTTGAAACCGTGGGGAGTGATGCTCCCAAACATTTTGCTTCCGGCGCTGACATTATTGTTTTGGCGGTCAAGCCGCAATATTTGCGTGAGGCTTTGGCGCCTTTGACCGGTGTGCTTTCTGGTAAACTTATTGTATCGATCGTCGCCGGAGTTACGCTTGAGGCGCTGTGTGTATACACCGGAGCGGAAAGGATTGTCCGGGTCATGCCTAATACCCCGGCGCAGGTGGGGGAGGGGGCTTCAGCTTATGCTGTTTCCGCCGGAGTGAGCGAGGATGATTGTGCGGCGGTGGAAACTATTCTTGGCGCGATCGGTTATTTCTGCCGTGTGCCGGAGAAACTTATGGACGCGGTAACCGGGCTTAGTGGCAGCGGTCCGGCGTATGTGTTTAATTTTATTCAAGCACTTGCTGATGGCGGGGTTCATTGCGGCTTGCCTCGTGATGAAGCTCTCAAACTCGCAGCTCAGACCGTTATGGGGGCAG